>CAMXXM010000203.1 GCA_947253195.1 uncultured Porphyromonas sp. | reverse complement strand
ATCATCCAAGAAAGAGCGTCTCTTTTTCCCCTCCCTATTTTTCAAAGGTCTCTATGTGTGAGTTTATGACCCAACCTCTAGTAGAGATCAGGTCGGGATAAGTGAGTCGCAAATGTAAGTGCATACCGGCAGGAGGTGGATCGAGAAGTGTAGGAAAGTCTACACTACTTGCAGAGAGGAGACAGAGGAAGACCGTGAGAGATAGTGGAGGGCGGGGAGGTGGTATATTCGCATCCCATCCTATCCGATCACTACTCAGGCGATAGGCACTCAAACCTATACCCCGGAGGACGATCAGATGGTAAACTCAGCCGGGAGGGTCGGGATAGAGCCTGCCTGAGTGCCTCCAGCGTAAAGTCACTCGGCGCTGCCGAAGTGAGCCCTACTCTCTGCTATCGTATTGGTTTGTTTCTCCTCAGATCTACCTTTTTCCCGCCACTCCGCCAATTTGCCTGCCCTCTCTCGGAACAGGAGCCTTACCGGACAAGGCGGACGAGTCGGACGGGGGCATCGATTTGCCGACCTGTCCGACTCGTCCGATGAGGAGCTCCGGGAGGCACCCCTGATGAGGTGCCCTCGCGGCTGTGCACCTGTTAGTTGTGTCCCGCAGTCATACGGTCAATGACAGACTCGAGGGCACCGGTGCCTTGATACTTGTCCTTGGAGCTATTGAAGCGGTAGGAGATGGTGAAGGCGATGCGTGGTGGCACGTGCTCGGTGGACTCCATCACGCTGTACCTGGTGGCGGTACGCACGGAGTGGGCGGTATCGAAGAGGTTGCTGATGGAGAGGGTGGTGAGGAGATTTTTCTCCTTGAGCCACCGCTTGGAGATCTCGGCGTAGCCGGTGAGGATGGGGGCGGTGAACTCCATATTGTCTTCGTTGCCAAATGGGGTGTAGCCGACGTTGAATACCATGCTGATCCCCCCGGGGAGGGTGAATTGATTGGCCACGCTGAGGGCGAGAGTGGGCTTACGATTGGTGATCCGCTCCTCGAAGTTCCAGAGGTCGTAGCCGATCATCTTGGAGAGGCGCAGGGTGAAGGTGGGCTTCCACCACTTAATCGTAGGGCTGGCTACCATCGCCGCCGAGAGAGCATGGTGTGGAGGGGCGTTGACGGTCTTGTATAGGGTGATATAGGGTCGTACCGCTCCGGTGGTGGGGTCGGTAAAGAGGGCGGTCTCCGGGGTGAGACAGTCGCGGCTATAGGTGTGACTGAGGATGGTGGTAAGCCAGCTCTTACTGAGGGTGAGAGAGGTGGAGTAGTCGATGGCGTCCTTGAGGTTGGGGTCGCCCACCTTGTACTCGTATCGGCTCACGTAGAGGTACTGTGGCTGTAGCTGTACGTAGCTTGGTCGATTGATCCGGCTCCTGAAGGAGAGCTCGGTGCGCACACCCCAGAGGCGGCCTGAGACTGCCAGTGTGGGGAATAGATTGGTGGTGGTATGGCTCTTATCGGGATCCAATACCCCTTTGTCTATATACTTATTCTCGAGGTGCTCCATGCGTAAGCCTGCGGTGGCACTCCACTCGGAGGCTATCTTGCGCTGATACTCTAAGTAGAGAGCCAGCAGCTGCTCCCGCTGCTCGGTATCGAGGTCCGTGAGACTGAGGCCGGCATCGAGATGATTGTAAAAGCGGTTGTGGACCCTTGAGTACTCGCCACCCATCTCGAGGCGTCCGCCCCAGAGTGGTCCGGAGATGTCTAAGCGCGCTCCGGCCGACCGGTACTTCGCCCCATGGCTATTCTCCACGCCGGAGAGCTCGTACGCCTCGGTATGCCCCTCAGCTGCTCTCTCAGTGGAGTGGCTCATGCCGGTCCGGAAGTAGTCGAGGTCGATCTGTGCCTTCCAGTCCCCAAACCTCCTCAGGTAGTAGAGATTGGGGCGGTGTGAGGCATTCCAGGGCTTGAGGGTCTGTGACTTGCCAAAGTAGCGCTCCACCGCCTCGGGTGTGGGCTTGAGGTGGTTGCTGGTGAGGTCGGAGAACATCCAGGAATCCTCCTTCTCGGCGGCGACACGGTATCTGAAGCCTGCGCTCTGCACCTCGTCTTCGTAATTGACGCCGATGGTATACTCCTGTGTCTGCACGCCCTCCTTGTGATGGGTGGTGGATTGATTGATCCACTCGCTTTGATCGGTTTTGCCGTGAGTGCGGAGAGAGGGGAAGGAGTGATTGGTCTGCTCGTCCTTGTACATGACACTGGTGAAGAAGTCCCAATTATTGAGCCGATAATTGAGCCGAAGGTAGGGTTGATAACCCATGGGGCTACTTATCTGATTATTTAGATCGAGCTTTACCTCGCCACTGAGACCGGTACCCTGCTCGCGCTTGGTGTAGATCTTGATCACCGACTCAGCGGAGGAGCTGTACCTGGCCCCGGGATTGGTGAGTACCTCTATGTCGCGGATGAGGTAGGGCTTGAGGTTGCGTAGCTGATTGGGGTCGGTCATCAGTCGGTCGTTGATGTAGATGATGGGGGTCCCCTTGCCGGCTACCCGTACTTCGGTACCCTCGATCTCGACGAGTGGCACGCCTCTGAGCACACTATAGACATCCGATAGATTTGCGAGCGGTGAGGCCTCTATGGAGGTGCTGATACCACCGGCGACCATCCGGTGTGTGATACGATTGGCGGTGACGGAGAGCTCTGCGAGCTCTAAGGCACTCTCCTGTAGTATGATCTTGTAGTCGGTGATGCGGTCGCACCTCACCTCCTTGGGGGTGAATCCGATCAAGCTTGCCTCAAGTAAGAGGGGCAACTGATGCTGCTCGATCTGTAGAGTGAAGGAGCCATCGTCACGGGTTACGCCTCCTGTGAGCACCTTGCTCCCATCGATATTCTTCACCTTGATGGTGGCGTAGGGGAGGGGCTCCCCTGCTTCGTCATACACTACTACGCGGAGGTCTAGTGCCGAAACGTCCAGGCTCCCTACCATCATCAGTAGGGAGATCAACAAAAATAATCGCTTCATTATACTTATCTACTGTGTACTGAATCGCCTCCCCTTTTCGCTCGCAAAGGTAGGTACTATCGCTCGCAACTCAGTTGCACACTTCCGCAGGCTACACGAATGCGATCTGCAGCGTTGCTTTCGGTCATCCCTACGTGAGCAGCCCACTCCTCAGGGAAATCTCTAATACCGATATTAGAGACGCCTAATACCGATATTAGTGAATTCTAATATCGGTATTAGATAGAGTGCCTATCCATCGGGTCAGGGGTGACGCATTTGAGCTTTACAACTAAGAAGAAAGCACCTCTGCCGGGGT
>CAMXXM010000202.1 GCA_947253195.1 uncultured Porphyromonas sp. | reverse complement strand
ATTATTTGGTAGAGCCTTGTGAACGAGTGCTCCTACGGCGCCAATCTCAACACCATCAATGATAGTATTGATAGGAAGGATAACATAGTCTTGCTTTTTTGTTGTATAGCCATTAGGGTTGGTCATTGCCACCTTGTTCCCATTGCAATATTGAGTAGCGTCTTCTTTTGTTTTTACAAGCATAATAGAGATGCCTCCTCCATATCCCCATTGAAAGGCTTGGAATGTAGAGAAGTTTACAACCATATTGTCTACCTCTGGATTGTCAACCGTCATGGCATATTGATGGGGAACAAAGATCTCAAAGTCGGCTCCTGTAAGATTACGTGCTTTCGCTTTCTTACCGCCTTCACTATGATCTACAGCCGAGTGTGCAATAACAACACTTTGCCCGGGTTGTACGATGTGATCACGTCCTTTTCCAGGAATTGTGTAAAGCTGGCTGATGACAATTTTGTCCTTTTTGAGGTATTCGGTCATTTCTCCGGCTTCTGAATCATTAGGATCTGCAGCAATCGCGATACTTAAGCCGTCTGCGTATAATGGTTGGTCACTAATATTTTTTATGGTGAGATATTCTTCATAGTAATTACGATCGTATGCTCCATCGTTTGAAGAACAGTTGAAGAACAGCTCGCCCAAGACAAACGTCTTGTCTAAAGTCTCAAGGATTGGTTTAACGACAAGTTTCAGATCGGCATTCTTTTGGCTAAGCGTAAAATTGTCTATTGCGCCATACATGGTGCAAGCACCATTCTCTGCATCTTCAGCTGTTATTTTGTATGTGCCCAGTGGGAGTGTTGCTGTGGCAACTCCCTTGTCATTGACGGCAGCCTTAGTAATCGCTCCCGATTTTTGTTCAGTTAGTTTAACCTGAAACTTAGTGTACATAGAAGCCTCATTTACGCCTTCAATTTGTATGGACAACACACAAAGTTGCTCCACCTCATCCTCTGAACATGAAAACAGAGTAATAAAGGAAAGACTGGCTATGAACATCAATAATATTTTTTTCATTTTGAAATAATTTTTATGTATGAGTATATATGATAAAACTCTCTTTGCAAAAATATAGGTAATAATTCTCTGTTGGAATACCCAATAATAGGTATTTTCAAATGTGTCTTAGCCTATAAGCCCTGCTGTCAAATAAAAGAGTGTGTCTTTCTCCTTTGGGTCCATTAAACCCACATAGATATTCCATTCCAAAGCTACCTAAAGAACCAAGAAAATGCATCTTCAAGAGCAGCCCAATAAGACAACCAAGGTTACAATTTGATGACTTATAACTGTAGGGGGCTTATTACCGGAAAAACAAAGCTACTCATACATAGGGAAGTCTATCTATTACGTAGTCAATAATAAGTTTTATCGGACGCCAAAGATCCGGAAATCATTAATCACGCCCCGGCAAACAAAGAAAGAACTGAGGAATAGGAGACCTCATCACCTATCCCTCAGCTCTAAGTCAAGGAAACAAGCAATCAGTAGGATCCCAGAGTGTATATGACTGACAAGGAGGGGAACCACCCAAAGCCCGGAGAGAATACCCGAGTGATGTCACCCTCAGGTATGCTTCCCCATAGATGATAGCCCATCAGACCAGCCTCCAGCCCCAGAGCGCTAAAGCCTTCCGAGATCCTCCAGTGAGCCCGAAGCCCTATCCTCAGGTAAGCTCCATTCCTGCCCTGCTGTCTCCACTCGCCATCAATCACGTAGGGGGAGAAGCTTCGCATATACCCCACGGAGTTGACCACGCCAATAGTCGTAGACCGGCTCACCTCACCACCGTATCCACCTTGGGCGAGTCCCACGGTGAGGAGCCCCGCTATGTGCTTGGAAGAGCTTATCCGGTCTCCCCTAAAGCCTATCTCAGGACCCAGCAGACCTAAATGTGGAAATCTCCACATCCACCTGATCGAGACCTCAGGAGTGACGATCGGAGTCCCCGATGTCCTCACTCCTGACGCGCCACGTCCCTGCTGCTCAATGCGAAGCACGGGACTAATGCCGATGGAGGTCTCACGAATACTACCCCACTGTGAGAGGGGCGTTGTCTTCGTTTTCTCCTCTCTCTCTTTCGCTGCAGCATAACCACGCTTGTATGCCGGGCTACTCTTCATTGAGCCACAGCTGCTTAAGCAGCCGGCAAGACCCAAAAAGACCAAGAAAGAGACGATGGATGGACAGGTGATCCCAACTCTTTGTTTCATGATTGTAACACTGGTTTGTTAGTATACCTGAGGCGTGGCAGTCCATCGGACGAGTCATGTTGCTCAACGCCCAAAGTTAGCTATATTTAATTGAAACAAGACAAATTCAGACAAAAAATAATTTTCAAAACAAGAAGCTCTAACGAAACAGACAGGGTAGCAAAACACCAATCCGTACAGGTGGTCAAAAAAACTTTCCCGCCGATTCTTAACGCCTTAACAAACGTTGCAAACACCATATTGAAACAACCATTTTTTGAGTCACCTGCAGTCCGGGGACGAGGATATCACAAAACCCGCCAAAACTAGGAGAAGACAGGGGTGAACTAATATCGGTAAAAGAAAACTCTAATACCGATAAAAGAAAAAACTAATACCGATATTAGTCGCGCCTAATATCGGTATTAGAATTGCGCCAAAGGGACAGAAGCAACAGAGCTCTTCAGAAACCTGCCAAAAGAGCTGACGTTCAGTTATTTCGGCGACCGGCAAAGGGGTGATCCGTTTTAACCATCCCCTTCACGCTGATCCATCTACCTATGCTCCCGCCTGCCGATCCCGCAGGGGCGGAGCCCAGTAGGGATCATCGCTCACCAGCCCGCGTGTCGAGGCCCGAAGTGCCGATGACCGCAGGAGAGGGCGCCGGGAAAGATTTTCGACCCCGCAAGGGGTGCTTCGGCCTCCACTCCTCACAATGAGCTGAATGGCTACTGTGCCACTCAAATGTGTCCCCCTGACTGTCGGCGGGAAATGCCCCCGAGGTGAGGGAGAATGGGTACCTTTGCTGTCGAGATCATGAGCGAAACGATTATACAGATCATCAATGCCGTCCTCGGCATCGTCTACGTCCTACTGGAGGGCAGCGCCTCGATGTGGCTCTGGCCGCTGGGAGTGGTACAGCCTGTCTTTGCCCTCATCGTCGGCTGGCAGAGCCGGACTTACAGCACGATCCTGGTGCAGCTCTACTACCTCATCACCTGCATCATCGGCTGGATCTCGTGGCAGAGACGACGCCGGAGTGGCGGAGGAGGCGAGACGGCTCATCCGCCGATCACCCGCATGCCTCTCCGCGAGCTGGCGATCTGCGCCCCGGCGGCGGTGGCGGCCTTTGGGC
>CAMXXM010000201.1 GCA_947253195.1 uncultured Porphyromonas sp. | reverse complement strand
GTGAATGGGCTTGTCGGTCAGACAGAGGGGCATGCGATCGTCGTTCAGTCGATAAGCGACGTGGAGGAGAAGGTCGACCTCAGTCATCCGGTCTATCTCTTTAGCCAGACAACTATGGACGGCAAGGCTTACAGGGAGCTCATCGGCTATATCGGCGACCACCTCCGACCCGGGGTATACTTTGAGAGCCACGACACCATCTGCCGTCAGGTCGCCAATCGGATGAAGGATCTCATCGACTTTGCCAAGAGTAAGGACGTCATCTACTTTATCGCCGGGCAGAATAGCAGCAACGGAAAGGTGCTCTACCACGCCGCCCTGCAGGCCAATCCCCACACCTACTTCATCTCCGATCCCTCCGAGATCACCGACCCCCTCCCGCCGGAGGTCAGGACGGTGGGCATCACCGGCGCCACCTCTACCCCCATGTGGCAGATGGAGCAGGTCAGCGACCGCCTCCGCGAGCTCAATCCCTGACCACAGTCGGCACCCGAGTGCCCTCCGGCTTGCCCTCAGCTTTCGTCTTCGTCCTCACGCTCAGTCTCGTCGGGGTTTGATTTCAGGGGTGACACATTTGAGGGGTACTGAGTGATACAGAAAACCATTCAGCTCATTGTGAAGATGCGGAGACGAAGCGCCCCTTGCGGTTCGCACCATCAGCCTATCGAAGTGCGCCCCTAAGAGTCTCCTCCTACAGCTCGAAATACCCGATAGAGGATGAAGAATGCACGTAGCAGGTTTACCGCCCCCATCAACCCCGGCTGATCGACGATCACCTCACTTGTCCGGAAGCATCAGCGGTGCAAATATAGCACCCCCGCCGGGAGTAGTTGTCTCACAGAGTCTCTTCCTGTCTTTTCCTGAGTAAAGTTGCGTCTCCTGTGGTCTTCGCCACCTCGTGTCTCAATGTATGGTTAAAGAACGATGATGCCTCTGAAGCTCCGCCCCCTGCAGGGTCGGTAGGTAGGAGCATCAAGAGGACAACCGGTCGGCGGGATTGCACCCGGCATGGGTGACCGTCTCATAGCTGTAAAACTCAAATGCGTCATCGATGGGCTTGATTTTGTGGGGCGGATCGGAATACGGCAAAAGTTTGTACCTTTGTCTATTATAGATAGTAAACAGAGAAAGTAGATCAATCAATATAGATCATGGCAAATATCACAATTACATTTCCGGACGGGTCTCAGAAGGAGGCTCCTAAGGGGGTAACCAGTCAAGAGCTGGCGGCAGAGATCAGCCCTCAGCTGGCTAAGAAGATCTTGGTGGCAAGGGTGAATGGCAAGCTGTGGGATGTAATGCGTCCCATAGAGGAGGATGCACGTGTGCAGTTCTTCACCTGGGATGATGACGAGGGAAAGCATGCCTTCTGGCACACCTCAGCACACCTGACTGCCGAGGCACTTCAGGAGCTTTACCCGGGGGTGAAATTTGCCATCGGTCCCGCTGTTGATGACGGCTATTACTACGATGTTGACATGACGGATACAGGCACCACTCTGACAGAGAGTGACCTGCCTAAGCTGGAGAAGCGAATCATGGAGCTTGCCAAGGAGGATCAGCCGCTGGTCCGTCAGGAGATCTCCAAGGAAGACGCTCTCCATCACTGGACTGAGGAGGATAAGGATCCGTACAAGGTGGAGCTTATCCAGGACCTCGAGGATGGGACGATAAGCACCTACACCTGCGGCAACTTCGTCGATCTCTGCCGTGGACCGCATATCCCAAGCACCGGTCTGATCAAGGCGGTCAAGCTGACCAAGCTCGCAGGAGCTTACTGGCGTGGGGATGAGAGTCGTCAGATGCTTACCCGTGTGTACGGTATCACCTTCCCCAAGGCGAAGATGCTCGAAGAGTATCTCCAGATGGTGGAGGAGGCTAAGCTTCGCGATCACCGCAAGATCGGTAAGGAGCTTGAGCTCTTTACCTTCTCAAGCGAGGTGGGTCCCGGCCTTCCCCTCTGGCTTCCGCGTGGCACACAGCTTCGGCTGACCCTGCAGCGCTTCTTGGAGCGTGTCCAGGAAACCTATGGCTATCAGCAGGTGATGACGCCCCATATCGGTAGCAAGCAGCTCTATGTCACCTCCGGTCACTGGGCCAAGTATGGTAAGGACTCTTTCCGCCCCATCACGACCCCACAGGAGGGCGAGGAGTACATGCTCAAGCCGATGAATTGTCCCCACCACTGCATCGTCTTCCGAAGCAAGCCGCGCTCCTATAGGGATCTGCCGGTGCGCATTGCGGAGTTTGGTACGGTGTACCGCTACGAGCAGAGTGGAGAGCTCCACGGGCTGACCCGTGTGAGAGGCTTTACGCAGGATGATGCGCACATCTTCTGCCGCCCGGATCAGATCAAGGAGGAGTTTGAGCGCGTGATGGACATCATCTACATCGTCTTCAAAACGCTTGAGTTTAAGTCCTTTGAGGCACAGATTTCCCTACGTGACCCCAATAATAAGGAGAAGTACATCGGGTCGGATGAGAATTGGGAGAAGGCAGAGAATGCCATTATCGAAGTCTGCAAGGATCGTGGTGTCAAGGCCAAGGTGGTCGAGGGGGAGGCTGCCTTCTATGGCCCGAAGCTCGACTTTATGGTCAAGGACGCCATCGGCCGCAAGTGGCAGCTCGGTACCATCCAGGTGGACTACAATCTGCCGGAGCGCTTCCAGCTCGAGTACACCGGAGAGGACGGACAGATGCACCGCCCCGTGATGCTCCACCGTGCGCCTTTTGGTTCGATCGAGCGCTTTGTCGCCGTCCTCTGCGAGAATACGGCGGGCAAGTTCCCCCTTTGGCTCTGCCCAGACCAGGTGGCAATCCTCCCAGTCTCGGAGAAATATCTTGACTACGCCTATAAGGTGGAGGATGAGCTGAAGGGAAAGGGTATCCGCGTCAAGGTTGATGATCGGGACGAGAAGCTTGGTAAGAAGATCCGTGAGACAGAGCTGATGCGCATCCCCTACCTCTTGATCGTAGGCGAGAAAGAGGAGGCAGAGGGTACCGTTTCTATTCGCAAACAGGGTGAAGGCGAGCAGGGTACGGAAAAAATTAGTACCTTTGCCGACGCTGTGGCTCAGGAAATCTACAAGCAGACCCATCAGTGGGAGCAAACTGATGAGGCTCAGAAGGCCTTTGCTCACCAGCACGATAAGGAATAATAGACTGATAACTACCGGTTTAGTCGACTCTCATACCTATCCCGCAAGGGGGGGTGGGGAGTGGAGACTGCCGACACGTAACTATATTTTTAGACCTCAAGAAGAGACTTAATGTCCGCAAAAAGACAGCCAAATAGTCGCGGAAGTCGCGACGATGAAAACTCCAATCGTA
>CAMXXM010000200.1 GCA_947253195.1 uncultured Porphyromonas sp. | reverse complement strand
GATTAGAATAACGGTCTCGTGGGCTCGGAGATGTGTATAAGAGACAGGGGTGAGGGCGAAGGGGAGTGAGTCGGTCGCTGTCCCTCCCGAGAGGAGATAGCGCTCCACCGGCCTTCCCCGCTCGATCATCATCTTCCCCTGCCGACTGAGGAGGGCGGTGCAGAGTCCTCCGACCAGGATCAGGAGGAACGAGCCGTGGAGGATCAGCGTAGCCGCGGGGAGTCTCCTTCCCCCTCTCACGAGAGAGCAGAGCAGCCCAAGCCCGGCGAGCAGCCAGAGGGTGATCATCCAGGGCGCCCCGTAGACCTGACGGATCGCCACCTCGTGCCCCTGCACCCGCTCCATCA
This sequence comes from uncultured Porphyromonas sp., assembly GCA_947253195.1. Taxonomy (GTDB): domain Bacteria; phylum Bacteroidota; class Bacteroidia; order Bacteroidales; family Porphyromonadaceae; genus Porphyromonas_A. Next base: position 3,003 of record CAMXXM010000200.1, on the reverse strand, counting down.
CGGTGCCGCCGGCGAGGATAAGAAGGAGAAGAGCGAGCAGGGCAAATGTGACCCCACCGGCTCTTCTCCTCCATTTCATTTGTAAGTCTCTACTCAACTCAGAGTGCTCTTAGGAAAGCGAGGACGGCATCTCTATCGTCCTTGGAGAGCGCCTTAAACTTCCGCTTGACATGGTCGGCCTCCCCGCCATGCCAGAGGATCGCCTGCTCCAGGCTGCGGGCGCGGCCGTCGTGGAGGTAAAACTCGTACCTATTGACCGGATAAGTGAGACCGATACCCCACAGCGGGCGGGTCTTCCACTCATGACCGTCGGCCAAGTGGTCGGGACGGTGATCCGCCAGATCCTCACCCATGTCGTGCAGCAGCATATCGGTGTAGCAGTAGATGGTCTGACCGGAGAGTGCCGCCACATCGGTCCGACCGGTGTGCATCGTGGGGACGTGGCACCTGGCGCAGCCGATCTCGTCGAAGAGCTTGTACCCCTTCTTCACCACAGGGCGATCGAGCCCCCTCGGCGCAGGGACGGCGAGCGTCCTGCCGTAGAAGACCACCGCATCCAGCACGTCGTCCGGCACCTCGTAGGTGGTCGGATCACCGTTGCCCTGCCGATCCCAGTCCTCCTCCACGGGGTAGAGGCGATTGGTGAGGCCCATGTCGTTGACGAAGGCCTGACAGGTCTGCTCCATGACGGAGGAGGTATTGGCCTTCCATCCGAAGCGACCGATGCGCACCTTCTTATACTCATTATCCCAGACATAATTGGGCTTGCCGGAGATGCCGTCATTGTCCTTGTCGTAGGGGTCGGCATGAGAGAGGATCTCCTCCTCGGGGATCGCCTCCAGCAGTCCCAGCCCGAAGGTCGGCATACCGATACGGGGCGAGAGCATGTAGTAGGCAGGCAGCGGGATGCGGGTGTCTGAGATGGAGAAGGTGGGGCGGTGGAGGACCACCTTGGTCCCATCGTCGTAGACCTCCACCTTCTGCGACCACTCGACGTGAAACTTCGCCTCGGGCTTCACGCCTTTGATGGCGATCTGCTGGAGCTGAGCGCCAAAGCCGGGGACACCGATTTGACCGTAAACGGGATCGTTGCCGCTACTGATGCGGAGGAAGAAGCCGCTTGGCTGATTGAGATTGCGGGGGAAGGGAGCGCGACCTTCGTTGGGGTGGCACTGATCGCAGGTGTGATTATTGTACAGCGGTCCGAGACCGGACATGACGTCTCCGCTCGGCACAAACTGGTGCTCGAAGATGTAGTCGCCGTGATCAAACTTCCGGGTCTGCTCCTCCGTCATCCCATCGACCGGTTGTCCGTAAGCTTTGCTGGAGGACATATTGGTCGTGCCAGCACCGCCCGGGCGCAGGTGGGCGACGATGTCGTAGGGATCGGGCTCCACCGCAGGCTCCTGGCGACACCCCGTAAGGGTGAGGGTCAGCGCTCCGCAGGCGATGGCGATCCACTCTTTTGTACCCGTGGTCATCATTAGATCTCGCCCTGAGAGTCGCTGACGAGCGGTGCGATCTCCTTCTCGAGGATCTCGGAGAGCTTGATCACCTCTGCCTGAGCACTCTTCACCTCAGGACGATGGTGCTCGATGCATTCGGTGAAGGTGCCGGGGAGGTTCTTGAGCGCCGTCTGAGCCTTGATGATCTGAGCCTTAAACTTCTTATCCAGCTCAGGCTTCTTGAAGACATTGACGATCAGGTCGGAGATGGAGGCGCCGGACTGACCCTTGTAGCTGCAGGTGTAGAGGTTGTAGACACTCTGGAGATTGTCCTGGAAGTCCTGTAGCGAGTTATTGGAGAAGGGAGACTCCTCCTTCTCGAAGTGGGGCTTGCCGTCCTTATTGGTGTCACCGCCCTCTACGCTGCCGGTGGGGCCACCGCCATTGAGGGGAAACTCGATCTTCTCTTTCCCCACCTCGTCGACGATGTCCTGCATACCGGTCACCATCTCCTCGATGGCTGCCTTGGTCGTGGGATAAGCCTTGCTGCCCTTACCGGCCGCCTTGATCATCTTGGCAAAGGCGGGCCACTTGGTGGTCAGCTTGTCGCAGACGCTCTTCATGTCGTTGGATCCGGCGACGAGGTACTCTAGGAGACGGGGATTGCCCTGGAGCGTCTCGATGGTGAAGGGCTTCTTCTGCGGACCCCACAGGATGTACTCCAGGAGGTGGAAGCCGCGGGTCTCATTGTGCTTCTCGATGGTCGCCTTGGTGATCGGCTCATTCGAGGCGATGGTCTGGTTCATCAGGCTGACATCGACCGGCCAAGTATCCATGTTGGGGTCAATGTCGAGGGGATAATTATCCTCCCCCTCAGAGACCTGATTGTCCTGCTCCAGCTCGCCTACGGGACCGAAACCGAAGGCCTCTGTCTGCTCCCAGGTCTTGCGGGCAACCTTCCACAGCTCCCGCGCCTTGTCGAGATTGGCCTGTGTAGGGCTCTTCTGCAGCTCCATGCAAGCCTTGTCGAGAGCGGTAACCTCAGCGGTGAGGTCCTCAAAGGAGCGGACGGTGACGATGTCGATGGTTTTGGCGATCACCGAGGAGGTGTCGTACTGCTTCTCAGGATTTTTGGGCTTGTCACCATCGCATGAGGAGAGCAGCAGAGAGGTGCTCATCAGGGACAGGCAGAGACCTGCCTTAAAGATGTTAGAATAACGCATAATATTGGGAATGTAATAATTATTGATTTAGCATTTAGAAAGAGAAACCGAGGCCGACCAGCAGCTCCCGCTCCTTGGTCTTGTGCCCCATGTCCTGCTTGGAGACCGGGTCGACGTAATTGTCCCCATAGGTGCGGTCGGTGTACTGAGCCTTGGCGACGAGACCGGGCGTGATCATCCAATTGAGCCCTGCCGTGATGACGCTGCGGCTCCACATGTCGAGCTTGATCACATCGCCCGAGGTGCGGAACATCGTGTCGTAGTAGTCGTACCGGAGGGAGGGGCAGAGTCTCTGCTACGTCTCTCGAGTAATCAGCGCAAGGACATGGTACCCC
>CAMXXM010000199.1 GCA_947253195.1 uncultured Porphyromonas sp. | reverse complement strand
GTGTTTGTCAGCTTGATGTACCGCCTATTCAGGTCAGAATAATCCTTGAGTGTTGCCTTCGTTTTGATTAGATGCAGCTGCTTGAAGAAGTATGCCCTCAGCACCCTCTCATCCGTGATGTTTGCAAAAGGGTTGCCCTCTCCATGAGAGCAAAGCGTCTCGACCCCATTTTTCCTCACTTTATTTATAGTGGTGCCCTTCTTAAAAAGGAGTTGCTTCCAGCCCTTCAAGGAGTTGGATTTACTTACCAGATCATACAGCTCTGTGACCATACTTGGAATACTCTCGCCCTCGATGTAGATCCTCCTCAGGAGCCGATAGAGAGGAGCAAAGCGCTTGGCATACTTCTCGCTCTTGCGATTGAGGGCTATGATGGGGATGACCTCATCCAGCAGGGACTCCTCGGTACGCTCAAGCAGCTCCCATGCCCTCCGGTAGCCGGGCTTGGAGATGATCACCCTCCAGACGGTGTCCTCGATGTACTGCCCTATCTGCTGTTTGTCCGTCATCTTCCTCAGCTCACGGATAGCCTCAGAAATGATGGCATAGTCGTCATGAGTGGTGATGAGCTGGACGAGGAAGCAAAACTCATCATACGACAAAGACCCAAACTCCGAGAGCAACTTCGCCACCACCACAAAAGGGCAGACCGTATTCTCACCCACTCTGAGGGACGCCTTCAGGAGCTGCTTGAGGTACACAAAGCTCTCCCGGTCGATGGCAAAGATATTGGTCTCCGGCTCCTCTCCCCCCTCACTGCTCGACTCAGTGACTGCCAATAGCTCCCTTCCTGCGTCTGTCACTACCCTCTCCTCGGTCAGCAGTCCTAGGTCGACCAGCCCCGAGGTGAGCACACGTGCGTCTTTCGCCTTGCGGGGAGCGTTTCCCGTCACCACGCCACGCTCTTTGGCAAGGTCATAAAACGCCTCTTGCAGCTCATCATTGCCACCCCACTGCCAGGAGGGGCTGTCTGCTGACCGGCGGTTCTCCTCAAGCTCCGTGAGGGCTTGGAGGATCATGATGATCTTATGACAAAGCTGCCTGGGGCGTAGGCTCGTAGTCCCAAACACCCAGATGATGCTCTCGTAGGAGAGCCTTTGGTCTTGTGCTGTACTCATAGGTGGTAGTTGGTGATATAGACCTCCCTTGTGCGGTGCGGAGAGGTCTGCTTGTGGTAGTTGCTGTTTCTATAGGACTTCTTGATCCGGCAGACCATATAGGGGCGGCTCTCGATCCACTCCAGTAGGATGGGGTTGGCTTTGTCCGACTCGTGGGTGACATTAGAGAGCCCAAAGTACACCCCCGCCGCATTCAGCTCATCCAAGGCAGCGAGCAGGTCTAGCTCATCCTGCTCACCCCAGCCGCCACGCTCATTGTACGTAGCGGTAGTGATGAGGTATGGGGGGTCGCAGTAGACAAAGAGTCGACCGGCGTACTCCTCTGAAGCAGATAGATCGCGAAGGCATGCCCGAAAGTCTTGGGCTGCGAAGCGGGCATCCTTTGACTTCAGCCGCTGCATAAAGGTCACTAGCTTGTGCTGCATGGCTCGGTTGAAGTCTCGCTTCCCCACCGGGGTGTTGAATGCTCCACCGGTATTGAAGCGCAGCTGATTGTTGAAGCCAAAAACAAGCAGTGTGTACAGCTTCACATAGTCCATAGTCCCTGCTTCTTGCTTACTCAGGTTGAAGTCATCCCTGAGGCGCAGGTAGGCACTCTTGTTGGACTCTGCCAGCCCACGGGTACTGTCAGCACCGTAGTGTGCATACCCATAGCGACTGCTCTCACTGAGCCCGTACTCAGCAATACACCCCTGCACCGCCTCGAGAAAGAGGGGCGAAGGGGTGTGGTACATGTACTCCAGCAGCCCCAGCTGTGCCCGGTTTAGGTCATTGAATAGAACCACCTCTGCTTCGACATTGACCCCGACACTGCCCCCGCCGGCAAAGAGGTCACACAGTACCCTCTCCTCCATCGGCGGGAAGAGAGGCAGGAGCTGGTCTAGGATACTATACTTACTCCCTGTGTAGTTGAACGGACACTTAGCTATCATCCCCTTACTTACTCATCGGCTACTCCTCCCGATCGTCACCGTCCCTGCCCACTTCGCAGAGGAAGAGACGCTCGCAATTACCCCCCTGTGCGTCTGACTTGCCCGTCGTGAAAGCCCGGTACTTCTTCTCAAAGACCGTGACCCGACCTTGCTCCTCCAGCGTGGCAAGGATCTCTTCGTCCGAAATCTTGGCATGAGAGCGAGGGCTCCCCCTCTTTGCCGTGTTGTTGTACGAGAGGAGGATGTACTTCGTCTTCGAGCCCACGTGGGTAATCAGATCCCTGAATGCCTGGGGTGCCGTGTCCATACTGTATTTGCTCTTCAGCCGACTCCGATCCATCTTGCGTGCCACGCCATGCACTGTGGGCTTCTCCCAGCGCGCGATATTCTCAAGAATGTGGTAGGCATCGCAATACTGACGGGAGTTGTACGGCGGATCCAGATACAGCAGGTCGCACGAAAAGGAGGGGTGACGCACCAGCTGGTTGGCATCAAGATTGTACTGCCGGTTTTGCGGAGAGAGGCCCTCCTCAGGCAAGAGTACCCGCAGGATCAGGCGGTCATCATTCCGGGCCCCTTTTCGGTACGCATCATAGTGCCCTACAGTATTGGCAATCCGATCCATAGCATACAGAAGAGAGGTGATCAACAGGGCGTACTCCCTAAAGCTGATCGACCCATCCTCCCGGAGCTTCTCAATATCCTCCCTGATAAATCCTATCTTGCTGCAGTTGTCGGCAGAGAAGAAAGTGTCAGCAAAGTTGGCTCGGACATAGTTATCCTCCGCCGTGTAGACATGATTGTACAGGTCTATGATGTCAATGACGAGGTCGGCACGGTAGGGCTCGCATGAAAACCACGCCACATGGGAGAGATAATTGCTGTAGAGCAGGTCATTCGTGATAATGACTCGATCCTTGAACAGATCAGCAACCGCGCCCGTACCGCTGAAAACATCCGCCACCACCTCCACCCCCGGACAGTGACGATCCACCACAGAGCGAATAAAGTCCGAGAGCGCATACTTATTACCCAGATAGCGACGGTTGTTGATGCCGGAGACCTCCAGCCCCAGGCTTCTGATCTTCGTCTGCAGCCTGCGCAGCTCTTGTGACTGCTCAGTCTCTACAAAAAGGGACTCCTGAAGTACTACACTCATTCTCTTGTGAAATAATACGATGATACCGGTCTCTCTGTCCGATCTGCTCACTCACCATGGGGGAGGAAAAAAGTGGACTCCTTCATCCCCATAGGGCAAGCAACCCGCTCCCCGGAGGACTGACGCACACACTGCCGCCTCACTAGAGCAAAGGTAATCATTTTAGCCGCCTATCGGTAATCACCCGAGGTAGTAGGCGAGGA
>CAMXXM010000198.1 GCA_947253195.1 uncultured Porphyromonas sp. | reverse complement strand
TCGCTTAATATTTTTGAGACATCAAAAGTCGAGAAAGGGCTCTCGTACATTACTCTGGAGTATCTTTTCCGGCGTGCCATAGCTAAGTTTTGGCGGGAGCGTCACTTTGATCTGATCCTCTACCCGACGCCTCCCCCCATCTTCAGCCACCTGATTAACTGGTGCAAGAGGAGACATAGTGGATCAATCAGCTATATGATGCTGAAAGACATTTTCCCTCAGAACGCTGTCGACCTAGGGATGATGTCTCCCGGTGGCGTAACACATCGTTTCTTCAAGAAGCTTGAGCTGGCCACGATGCAGGCTTCTGACTACATCGGCTGTATGTCACCCGCCAATGTGGAGTACGTGAGAGCACACTACACCTCTTTGCCCCCTTCTCGCATAGAGATCTGCCCAAATACCTCTTTCCCCACTACACTAAAGGAATCCCACGATAGTCAGGAGATAAGGAGTCAATTGGAACTGCCGATCGATAAGGTGCTCTTTGTCTACGGCGGTAATCTCGGCAAGCCCCAAGGCATACCTCACCTCTTGGACTGCATACGTGCGTGCCAAGGGAAGGAGGCTCACTTTGTGATCATCGGCAAGGGAACGGAATATGGTTTGGTGGAACGTTATATCCTCGAGCATAATCTGTCCAATGCTACTCTGATGCCACACCTTCCGGCAGAGAAGTACAATCACTTGTTAACGGCGTGTGATGTCGGGCTGATCTCCTTGGATGGTCGGTTCACCTTTCCAAACTTCCCATCGCGCCTTCTTGGCTATCAGGGAATAGGACTTCCTATCCTCGCTGTGACTGATCGAGTTAGTGATATTGGTCAGATCATCGAGAAAAATGGCTTTGGTAAGTGGTGTCCCGCGGACAGCATCAATGCTTTCTCTATGGCGGTTGACCTATTCATAGCTCATAGAGACCAGTTACCAATGTGGGGTGCGTCTGGACACCGCTACATGTTGGATCACTACACTCATGAAGTAGCGTATAATACAATTATGTCTCACTTCACAGCCCGTTGAAAGACTTACTATGTACAGTAAGGTGTGTAGCGAACACTGCTGCAGATGCGTAGCAATTTATTAATTAGGCAGCCAAAAGTTATATTCCACTAAGAAAAACCAATCATGAATGAGAAAGAGATGCTTAAGAACGCCTTTAATGTGGCACTTAAGGCGAGGGAGCAGGAGATAAACCTGTACTGGACAAGGGCAAATTACTTTATGACTGCTTTTGCCACCCTTGGTGGATCAGCTGTTGTAGTAGCTGTGCTTGGTGCCACTCTCTTCAAAGGGTGGATTATTTATCCCATACTCTATGTGATAGAGTGGATAGGTGTTGTCTTAGCCGTTGCTTGGCTCTATGTCAACAGAGGGAGCAAATACTGGCAAGTAAACTGGGAGAAATATGTGGATGCCTTAGGGAAGGATATTATAGGTCCTCTCTTTAACTTCTGTACTGAGGAAGTAGGGTGTGACAGACGCTATTCGGTGAGTAAAATCAATAAGATTATAAGCCTATATATCCTCGACATTTGGATTATGGCACTTTTTGTGACCATTATTCTTTGGTGTCGTAGTGGGTTTTCGGCAGTCTTAGATTGTGTCGCACTGCTCTCCGGGCTTTTTGGACTTGTTGTTGCTGTAGCATCCCTATGTGCTATTTATCGCATCACACATGCCTTCGGTGGTCAGGACGACACCCATGGAGGTGATAAAATGATACAAGCTTATCTACGGGAGCTAGATAGCTATGCGACTCATCCTTCACCTGATCTTACAGACACAGAAGATCTAAGAGACAAACAGCTACACTACAATGCCAACCACAGACCAGGCTGTCTCTGGATGATCTTCCATCTGTAAAGGTTGGGTGATACTATGTTTTGACTCAGTCATTATAGCTACCTCTACTCACGAGATAATATCAGTATTAGCATTTATGTGATGACAGAGGCTCTCGAGCAGAGAGACCTGCTGACAAAGATGTCCGCCCAGTGCCGCCCACTGATCGTCTCCCGCTACCGGCAGGAGGATGTCTGGTGAGCCACGCTGGAGATGTACAACTCGCTGTGACGTGAAAGTTAGCTGTGCTTCATTTAGTATGCTGGTGAGATTAATTTGATATCTTTGCTGTGAGATAAATCGGCTATCCCATGATACTAGAAGAGTATAACCAAGACCTGCAAACGCATCACCTTAGTGAACCGCAAAGGCGGTGGGGTAGTACCTGGACAGACGAGAAACTCGATGCCTTTGAGAAATATGTCAAAGCCTACCTTACGATTCTCAATAAGTACAAGCAGCAATTTGGGTGGAGTACAATATATATTGATGCATTTGCAGGGAGTGGATCATGCGGAGAGGAGGATCTAACAGGCGATGACGGAAGTCAGTCCCTCTTTGACCCTGACGTTATTGAGGATTTCACTGTTGACGATTCCTATAAGGGAGCTGCCGAACGAGTCTTAGGAATAGAGGGAAAGGATCCTTTTGACTATTACTTTTTCATCGACAAAGAGAAGAATGCTATCGAAGGGCTGGAGCAGATGCTGCGTGAGAAGAGTTATCTGTATAGGCGTAACTGTTACTTTTCCTGTACAGATGCGAATGATCAGCTGAGAAAGATATCGGACTCCCTATCTAGAAGCACTAATAGAGCTTTGGCTCTCCTGGATCCTTTCGGAATGCAGGTAGAGTGGAGTACCATCGAGGCTCTTAGTCGAACTCACTGTGACCTTTGGATCTTAGTCCCCAGTGGGGTGATCATCAATAGGTTGATAAAGAGAGATGGCACTCTGTTGTATCCAGATAAGTTGACCAAGTTTTTCGGTCTGTCCGAGGATGAGATCTGTGAAATTTTCTACAAAAAGAGGGTGAGGAAATCACTCTTTGAGGACGTAGAAGACACTGTGAAAATCAGTAATGCTACTATGCAAATAGCGGTGGTCTATCTTACACAGCTTAAGAAGGTCTTTGAGTGCGTGATTGATGAACCGCTCGTCCTGTACAATAGTAGGAATGTTCCTATTTTTCACTTTGTCTTCGCCTCTCATAATGAGACGGCGAAAAAGATTGCCTCGGAGATTATTGCTCGCAAGAAAGGATAATGTCTACGAAGATTGAATGGACCGACAAGACCTGGAATCCCATAACAGGATGTACGAAGAAGTCTCCAGGGTGCGCACACTGCTATGCAGAGGTGCTCTCTCGACGCCTGTTTGCAATGGGTCTGGCAAAGTATGAGAATGAGTTTCAGCTCACCCTTCACCCTCAGACGTTGGACGAGCCAAAGAACTGGAGGAAGTCGCATAATATCTTTGTCTGCTCTATGAGTGACCTATTCCATGAGATGGTCCCCTTTGACTTTATAGATAGAGTGATGAGCACCATTGAGGAGACACCTCAGCATCG
>CAMXXM010000197.1 GCA_947253195.1 uncultured Porphyromonas sp. | reverse complement strand
TGACAGAGATGACGCATTTGAATGACTTCTGTAAGGCTCAAATGCGTCACCCCTGGTCGGCGGAGGACCGTGGACCGGCTTGGACGATTATTTTTCGTACCTTTCCTACCTAATCATCATCCACTCTATAGCCATATGACTCAGAAGACCTCCAAGCGACTCTACCTCATCGATGCCTTTGCGATGATCTATCGGGGCTACTTCCCCTTTGCCAATCGACCGATGCTCAATCGCCGGGGCGAGGACACCTCGGCGGTGCTGGGGTTTGTCAACACCTTTGACAAGATCCTCGAGGCAGCCGAGGGAGAGTACCTGGCGGTGGTCTTTGATCCGCCGGGAGGGACTTTCCGCAGCGAGGAGTACGAGGAGTACAAAGCGCAGCGGGCGAAGCAGCCCGAGGCGATCACCTTTGCACTCCCCTACATCCGCGAGATCATCACGGCGCGCGGCGTGCAGAGCTACGAGGTGGCGGGGTATGAGGCGGACGACGTGATCGGGACGCTGGCGACACGCCTCTCGGAGGCACACCCGGAGCTGGAGGTGCTGATGGTGACGCCGGATAAGGACTACGGGCAGCTGGTGACGGAGAGGGTGCACATACTTGCGCCGGGGTCGTCGGGCAGCTTTGACGACCTGGGACCGGGGGAGGTGGCGGCGAAGCACGACCTCACCGATGAGACGCAGGTGCGGGACTTCCTAGCGCTGATGGGGGATGCGTCGGATAACGTGCCGGGCGTGCCGGGGATAGGGAAGAAGCGTGCCGCTGATCTCCTGCGGGCCTATGGCTCCATCGAGGGGATCTACGACCATGTGGATGAGCTGAAGGGGAAGATGAAGGAGAATCTCCTCGAGCATCGGGAGCAGCTGGAGGCATCCCGCCACCTCGTCACCATCGTCACCGATGTGCCGATAGAGGTCTCCCTCGAGGAGATGACGCGTGGTACTCAGGACCTGCAGCGACTGGTGGATCTCTATGACGAGCTGGACTTTCGCTCCAAGAAGAAGGCGCTCTTAGACGGAGCGCCGAAGCCCTCACATCAGCGAACCCTTTTTGACCTCACCCCGGAGGAGGCGGCAGCAGAGTCCCCGGTGGAGGACTCGGTCGGCGACCTCTCTACCGTGGAGCACAGCTACACCCTGATCACGGGGGAGGCGGAGATGAAAGGACTCCTTGAGGCCCTCTCGGGGACTGAGGTCTTTGCCTTCGACACCGAGACGGACGGGCTGGACGGGCTGCAGGACCACCTTGTGGGGATCTCTGTCGCCGTGCGACCGCACGAGGCGTGGTACCTCCCCCTGCCGGAGGATATGGAGGAGGCGAAGTCGCTGCTGAGACCCTTGGCGCCCTTTTTCGCCGACCCGGAGAAGGTGAAAGTGGCGCAGAATGGAAAGTTTGACCTCAAGTTCCTCTCCCGCTACGACCTCCACGCCGTCCCGCCGCTGTGGGATACGATGCTGGCGCACTACCTCCTCGACCCGGAGGCGCGTCACGGGCTGGACCACCTCTCGGAGACGCTGCTGCGGTACCGCCCGATCCCGATCGAGCAGCTGATCGGCAAGGGAAGGAAGCAGGCAAACATGCGTAAGGTGGAGCCGAGGGAGGTGCTACCCTACGCCGCCGAGGATGCCGACCTGACGTTGCAGCTCTACCACTACCTCCGACCGCGGATCGAGGGCGAGGAGCACCTGAGGTCGCTCTTCTACGACATCGAGATGCCCCTCGTGGGCGTGCTGCTGGAGATGGAGCAGGCGGGCGTGCGTGTCGATGTCAATCTGCTCCGGAGCGCGATCTCAGACCTATTGACCAAGCTGGAGCGGATAGAGGAGGAGTTCCGGGGGTACACCATGTGGGATCCGGTGAATATCAACTCCCCCAAGGAGGTGGGCGACTTCCTCTTCGGGCGCTTAGGGCTGAGCAAGAAGCCCAAGAAGACCCGCACGGGGCAATACTCCACAAGGGAGGAGGACCTCGAGATGGTCGCCGACCGGCACCCTGCCGTGCGGCTGATCCTCGACTACCGAGGGCTCTCCAAGCTGATCAATACCTATCTCTTCCCGCTGCCGATGATGGTCAATCCGTTGACCGGACGCATCCACACCACCTACCATCAGGCGAAGACGGCGACCGGCAGGCTCTCCTCGAGCGACCCCAACCTACAGAATATCCCGGTGCGGGACGAGCAAGGGCGGGAGATACGCAAGGCCTTCACGGCAAACGATCCCGACGCCGGGGATCTCTTCGTCAGTGCCGACTACTCACAGGTGGAGCTGCGACTAATGGCGCACCTGAGCGAAGACACCTCCCTGATAGAGGCGTTTCGCCACGGGGCGGACATCCACGCTGCCACGGCAGCCAAGATCTTCGGCATCCCTGAGGAGGAGGTGACTGGGGAGATGCGGAGGAAGGCGAAGACTGCCAACTTCGGCATCATCTACGGCATCTCCGCCTTTGGCCTCTCGGCGAGGCTGGGCATCCCGCGAGGCGAGGCGAAGGAGCTGATCGACGGCTACTTCAGGTCCTTCCCCGGCGTGAAGCGCTACATCGACAAGACCATTGAGCAGGCGCATAAGGACGGCTACGTCGATACCCTCTTCGGACGCCGGCGGTATATACAGAACATCAACTCCCGCAATCGCAACCTTGTCGCCAACGCCGAGCGTATGGCGATCAACGCCCCTATCCAAGGCACCGCCGCCGACATCATCAAGGTGGCGATGGTCCGTGTGGCGCGACGCCTGCGGGAGGAGGGCTTCCGCTCGCAGATGATCCTGCAGGTGCACGATGAGCTCTGCTTCACCGTACCTGGCGATGAGCGCGAGAGGCTCGTGGCGATGGTCAAGGAGGAGATGGAGCAGGTGCTCCCCTCGCTCTCTGTCCCGCTCGTCGCCGATGTCGGCGTGGGCGAGAATTGGCTCGAGGCCCACTGACCTCATTGGCGTACTCCCCTGAGTGGGGTTGGTCGGATGGCGGCTATGCAGGTCTGAACTTCTGTCTATCTTTGTCAGTAGAAACAATAAGCCAAGAGACTATGACGGAGACAATGACTGAGAGCGAGACGAGGAAGAAGTGGTACAGACAGGAGTGGTTTTATGTCCTCCTGTCGCTGGTACTCTTTGTGGGACTTTCGTATGCCTACTTCTATCCCGCTGCCTTTGAGGACCGGGTGCTCTACCAGGTGGACGGGGCTGCCTCGCAGGGGACGGGACGGGATGTGGTCGACTACCATAAGGAGACCGGGGAGTGGTCTCGCTGGACGGGCAGCCTCTTCGGGGGGATGCCCACCTATCAGATCCGTCCCGACTACGACTCTCAGGCACCCCTCGTGACGCTGCGGAGTCTCCTCCGGCTCGAGTGGCCGATCGACCTGATGCCGGGCGACACCTACCTCCTCCTGATGATGCTCCTCGGGGGGTACCTCTTCATGCGGAGCTGGGGGCTGAGG
>CAMXXM010000196.1 GCA_947253195.1 uncultured Porphyromonas sp. | reverse complement strand
GGGCTCGGAGATGTGTATAAGAGACAGCTTCGTGGCTACTCGTGGTGTGCGACCGATATGCCCATAGGCAGAGCTCTCCCGATAAATCGGTGCCTCTAAGTGAAGTGACTTGATGATGTGGTAGGGCCTGAGGTCAAATAGAGAGGACAGCATCGAGGCGATCTCGCCATCCGTCTCGCGTACCCTGCTCCTGCCGTAGGTGTCTACATAGATGCTCACCGGATCAGCCTGACCGATGGCATAAGCGACCTGGATCTTGATCTCGTCGCTCACACCGGCGGCTACCAAGTTCTTGGCGAGGTACCGAGCCGCGTAGGTAGCGGACCGATCCACCTTACTCGGGTCCTTGCCGCTGAAGGCTCCGCCACCATGGGCAGCCCGACCGCCATAGGTATCTACGATGATCTTGCGCCCTGTCAGGCCGGTATCTCCGGCAGGTCCCCCGAGGACAAAGCGCCCGGTAGGATTGATCAGGTACTTCACTTGATCATCGAGGAGGTTCTGCACCTTGGAGCTGTACTTCTCGATCAGTCTCGGGATCACAATACGCCGGACATCCTCCGAGATCTTCTCCTGCATCAGTCGATCAGCCTCTGCCTGGCTCATCCCATCGTGTGGCTTCACGAAGTCATCGTGCTGTGTGCTGAGGACAATGGTATTGACTCTCCTCGGTGTGCGATCGATATTGTACTCCAGAGTTACCTGTCCCTTGGCATCCGGGCGGAGGTAGGGCATCAGCTCCGGCTCCTCCTTGCGGATCTGCGAGAGGATCTGCAGCATCGAGTGAGCCAACTCGATCGGTAGAGGCATATAATTGTCACTCTCGCAGGATGCGTAGCCAAACATAATCCCCTGATCGCCGGCACCCTGATCCTCATCTGCCTCGCGCACAACTCCCATATGGATGTCCGGGCTCTGCTCGTGGATGGCGCTGAGGATGCCGACCGACTGGGCATCAAAGCCATACTCTCCCTTGGTGTAGCCGATGTCAGCGATCACCCCTCGCACGACAGACTGTAGGTCTACGTACGCGTCAGAGGTGATCTCGCCTGCTATGAGTACCTGACCTGCAGTCACCAGTGTCTCGCAAGCAACCTTACTCTTGGGGTCCTGGGCAAGGAAGTTGTCCAGGAGGGCATCGGAGATCTGGTCGGCCACCTTATCTGGGTGTCCGTCGCTCACTGACTCGGAGCTGAAGAGATAGGTATCGGAAGTTTTCATATACTCAATGAACCTAATAGATGGTATAGTGTCTGTAATCCGAGAAGAGACCTCACTCTGTCAGCACCCAATGCTCGAAGCCTCTCTCGGTCAGGCGCCACGGCTCGGGAGCGAGAGCTCCGACCGGTTCATTGACTCAAGAGTGCCTTTTAGCATTGTTTTAGCGTGGTTGCAAGCAGACACAAATCTCTCCACGTGATCTAATGTTGGTGCAAAGGTACGATATATTCTTGGCACAATGGGCTACTCGGCTCATCGGTGTCTAAGTTCCGAGAGAAATATGCGTTATGATCACCGCTTTGAGCCCTCATTTCGGGTCCTAAGACAAGCTCGAACTAATATCGGTATTAGAGAAATCTATTACCGGTAATAGAGACGACTAATATCGGTATTAGATAAAACTCTCCAGTAGGATACTTTTGCCATGATCCTCGAGCAACTTTCTGATGAGTTGGGGACAGCGCGAGAGTAGGGTGTTGTCTTTTTTGTTATCTTTGTGGCGATTTTGACTAAGCCAATTAACTCTACCAATGGATAAAGTAAGTTACTCGCTCGGACTGAGTCTCGGCAATAATCTCGTAAGCAGTGGTATCAAGGACCTCAATGTAGAGGACTTTGTGCGCGGACTCACCTGCGTCCTTGAGAGCGCTGAGCCCGAGATCACCTATGAGGAAGCTGAGGAGGAGCTGAAGAGCTACTTCACCCGTCAGCAGGAGGAGCAATTCCACAACAATAAGGCTGCCGGTCAGACCTATTTGGCCGAGAATGGAGCACGCGAGGGGGTGGTAACTCTCCCCTCAGGTGTCCAGTACGAGGTGCTTGTGGAGGGCAATGGTTCCAAGCCATCCCCCACGGATACCGTTCGGTGCCACTACGAGGGATCTCGCACTGATGGTCAGATCTTTGATAGCTCTATCCGTCGAGGCGAGCCGGCGACCTTTCCGGTCAATGGCGTGATCAAGGGTTGGCAGGAGGTCCTGCCGATGATGCCTGTTGGCTCTAAGTGGAGAGTCGTGATCCCTGAGGAGCATGCCTACGGGAGCCACGGGGCCGGTCAGCTTGTCGAGCCGTATATGGCGCTTATCTTTGAGATTGAGCTACTCGGTATAGAGGGGAAGTAAGTCCCTATGGAGCTCTTTTATTGAGTAATAATTCAACTACACTTATTTATACACAATCAACATGAAAAATACCGTAGTAACGCTTCTCGTCGGTACGATTGCCGCTATGGGAGTGATGACGGGATGTGGCAATGGTCAGGGGACCGCTAAGCTGGTGACCCCTCAGGACTCTGCTGCATACTTCTTAGGTCTCGCACAGACCATGCCCCTGCACGAGCAGTGGGATCAGTATCAGTATCAGGTGCCCGGTGACTCTGCGTCCAAGAAGGACCAGTTCATCAAGGGTTTCCGTGATGCACTCACCTCAGGCAGTGCTAAGGCAGCCTACTCCAATGGCTACCTAATGGGCTTCCAGCTCATAGACTCTTGGGAGGGCTACAATGCCCGTATCCCCGGTGACTCTCTCGATAAGCAGAAGTTTATCGACGGTCTCATCGCCGGCCTCTCCGGCAAGGTAGATACTACCCTGACGATGGATGCCATCAATACCTATATGCAGGAGTACTTTGCCAAGGCGCAGAAAGTCGTCGAGGATCAGAATAAGAAGGCTGGTGCCGACTTCCTCGCTGCTAATAAGTCTAAGGAGGGTGTCGTGGAGCTGCCCAGCGGTCTGCAGTACCGTATTGACAAGCTCGGTGACGGCATCAAGCCCGCTGCTGAGGATACTGTAGTCGTCCACTACAAGGGGACCAAGCTCGATGGTACTGTCTTCGACTCCTCTTACGATCGTGGTGAGCCTGCGACCTTCCCCCTTACGGGAGTCATCCAAGGCTTCAGCGAGGGACTTCAGCAGGTGCCTGCCGGGTCCAAGGTGACGCTCTGGATCCCCGGTGATCTTGCCTACGGTCAGCGTGGCTCGGGTGACAAGATTGGTCCGTTCGAGATGCTTACATTCGAGATGGAGCTTCAGGAGGTACGTCCCGCTGCTAAGAAATAAGGTGGGCATTGTGCCTTGCTGATAAGGCATTGTGACCTTGATAAAAAGGAGTGTGTTGAGTCTTTTCGGCACACTCCTTTTGCGTTGTTAGTTTTTCTTTACATTTGTGACGTGGTTATTGAGTTGCAATACAGGTTGCATAGATAGCCTGTCTCTTATACACATCTGAC
>CAMXXM010000195.1 GCA_947253195.1 uncultured Porphyromonas sp. | reverse complement strand
AGAATCGCCTCTCCCTCCTGTAGCCGTAGCCAAAGGTGACCTCGTACTCCCTCCTGTGGAAAAGCTCCTCAAGGCGCACGGCGGCAAGAGGATTGATCTCCAGAGCGTACCGAGGGGCGGGGCAGCGACTGAGGATCGCCTCGTAGAAGAGTGCCGGCTCATCGTCCGGGACGAAGAGTGCCTCCGCCGGCTCCCGCTCCGTCACGTGTGGCGCCATCTCCTGACGCTCCCGCTCGAGGATGTAAGGTGGGTTGCTCACCACGAGATCCACAGGGTGGGGAAGGGCAAAGGTGTTGAGGAGCAGGTCGGCCCGCAGCACGGACACCTGGTCGGAGAGCCTGAGGGACTCCGTATTTTGCCGCGCCAGCCGGACGGCATCCGGGCTGACGTCTATGGCGGTGACACGGATCCCGGGGTGGCGGTGGGCAAGGAGAAGGGCGATGGCACCGGTGCCGGTGCCGAGGTCTGCCACCTGCTCATCATCTGCGAGCCAGCCTCGTTGGTCAATGAGGTCGCAGAGGAGTGCCGTCTCTGGGCGGGGAATGAGGACTCCGGGGGCGGTCGCAAGGGTCAGCTCCCCGAAGTCGGCATGACCGAGGATGTACTGCAGTGGCTCGTGCTCTATGAGCCGATCGGTGTAGTCCGTGAGGGTCTCGATCTCCTTTTTCGTAAGTTTGTAGTCGGAGAGGATCATCTCAGGGTAGCCCCTCCCCGTCACCTCCTCGAGGAGACGACGGGAGAGACCGATCGCCTCGCGTCGGTCGGTGTAGTAGCTCGCAAGGCGGTCTGCGATATGGCGACTATGTGACTGGATATCCATCTGTAGCAAATATACAAGCATTTTCCCTAATGAAATGATGAGTGACGAGAGATATATGTGGCGAGCCATCGATCTCGCTCGCCGTGCAGAGCTGCAGGCTGTCTGCCCCAATCCCCGGGTCGGTGCGGTGCTGGTCTGGCAGGATAGGGTCATCGGTGAGGGGTATCATCAGCGGTGCGGAGAGGGACATGCTGAGGTGAATTGTCTCGACTCTGTCGCCCCGGAGGATGAGCTGAAGATCCCAGCCAGCACACTCTACGTCACTCTCGAGCCTTGCTCTCATCAGGGTCGGACCCCCTCCTGCGCCCGTATGCTGATCTCGCGGGGCATTCGGCGGGTGGTCGTCGGTTGCCTCGATCCCAATCCTCTCGTCTCCGGACGGGGGATCAGTCTCCTGCGCCAGTCCGGCATAGAGGTCTCCACCGGCTGTCTCGAGGAGCAGTGCCGGCAGGTGGCGCGTGTGTTCCTCACCAACCAGCGGCAGGGAAGGCCCTACATCATACTGAAGTGGGCGGAGTCGGCAGATCACTTCCTCGATCGGCTTCGGCAAAGTCCGGAGGAGCGCCCGGTCGCCTTCTCCACCCCTCATACGCGTATGCTGGTCCACCGGCTCCGGAGCTGCTGCAGCGGGATTGTGGTGGGCAGGAGGACCCTTGAGCTGGATCGCCCCTCGCTCACTAATCGCTATTGGCCGCTCTCGCCCTACTCGCCGAAGCGCTTTCTCCTCTCCTCGCAGGAGGTTGACCTAGAGCCCGGCTGGGAGCTGCTCCGCAGCGTCTCGCCGGAGAGCATGTCCTACCTCCTGATGGAGAATGTCACCTCACTCCTCGTCGAGGGTGGGGCAGAGACGCTGAGGGCGTTCCTGGAGGCGGACCTCTGGGATGAGATCTACGTGGAGCAGGTGCCGGATGTGACGCTCGGTGAGGGGGTGAAAGCTCCGTCACCGGAGGCTCTGACCCCTGACCGTATCCTGCTGCGCGACCGCCATCGACTCTGCCACTACACGAGAGAGTGATCCTCTACTACTTCAATCCCGGGTACGAGCTCTCCGCTAAGCGGAGGCAGGCTCACTACACGCCGACGAAGCCTGTCCGTCAGCTGCGGCACGACCTCGCCACCCTGCCGATCTTCTACGCTGCGGTGGGCGAGGGGGTGCTGGTGCCGGCGGACCTCCCACCGGAGCTGCGGACGGAGCAAATGGTCAACCGGGCGGAGTCGGACGACCGGATCATGCCGTGGGGGGCGGCTCCTGAAGTGCCCGGGATCGGATATGACCCGGAAGTGATGTGCCTGCTCGCGAGTCGGGAGCGGTCACTGGAGTTGTGGGAAAAACTATACGAACCATCGCTCTTCGGCCCCATGATGCCGCCTCGGCGGGTGTCGAGGGAGAGCGAATTGCCCAATGAGGGTCGCTGGGTCGCCAAGCTCGACTTCAGCAGCTCCGGTCGTGGGGTCTTCTTCCCGAGATCCATACCGGAGCTTCGGGAGGTGCTCCGGAGGCATCAGGAGCTCTACCTGGAGCCGTGGCTTGATCGGGTAGCAGATCGAGGGTACGAGTTCGTCCGCCACCCCGACGGCGAGATCGAGTACGTGGGTGTCCATCTCTTCACCACCGGTCAGGGTCGCTATGGCGCCAGTCTCGTCGCCCCCCGGGAGGTGGTGCGGGAGCAACTTCGCCGGCAGCCCACCACGCCCTCGCACGAGGAGTATGTGGCGCACCTGCTGGAGCGACTGCGAGGCTACGACTTCCACGGCTATGCCGGACCCTTCGGCATCGACACCGTGGTCTGGAGGGATGGCGACCACCTGCGGCTCGCCCCCTCTGTGGAGATCAATCTCCGGCGGACGATGGGGCACGTCGCCCTCGAGCTGTCGCTGCGGTATGCCGAGCCGATCGGAGAGACCTACCTCTACGAGATCACCTCCCCGCAGGGCCTCAACGGTCTCCCCCTCTACCTCACCGGGTCACTCCTAAGGCACGCCCCCACGCTGCTCACCCCGATCCTCCCCTCCACCCGATTTGTCGCTCTCCTCCGTCCCGCCACTGGAAGTTGGCATCAGAGGTGATGCATTAGAAATTAAGCAGTATAGTCATAAGCAAGAGTCTCAGGTGGCCCTTTAAGGGCATTTGTCTTCCGGTTGACGGGTACAGAAATTGGTAAGATAACCTGCCAAGGGGAGGGTAAGGCGACACCTAGAAGCGGAGGTGCGGTTGTCGATTTGTCCGTTACGCCGCCGACTGCATTAAATCTGCCAAGGGCAGACCGTGTGCAGAGTGACAGACGTCTGCTTCGCCCTCAAGAGACTGCTGAAAGCATATGTGCAAGACTTCCGCATATCACGGATGAAGAGCCGGTCGGAGAGCGTGGACGACAGGTATCGTCGTCGTATAAGTGTTGTGTGTCCGGAGTCTGTGCGTGGGAGCCGAGACGAGAGATAGTAAACTCCTGCGATGTGGTCTCACGTCGGGAAGAGCCTCGGCAGGGTAGTGACAAGTCCGTCCGTATTGCAGGCGTGTATGCCGCACTCAGCAACTAATGACTGCTCAGACAGGCTGCCGGTCTCCTGTACAGCCACGCATTACTTGCGAGAGACCTTTGCACGGTAAAAGTGCCATATTTCCTTGTAGATCAGATGTATAATCA
>CAMXXM010000194.1 GCA_947253195.1 uncultured Porphyromonas sp. | reverse complement strand
TTGCAGCTGGTTAGGCGTCAGGACTAAGTTGACCAGCTTGGTGGCATCGTTGGCAAAAATCGAGACGCGCCTGAATGCTGCTAGTAGCTGCGATCGGTCGGCGATGATGCTCTTATCATTGTCCTGAGGGATGACGCTCTCACAATTGGGGTACTTGCCATCAAGCAGGCGGCACTGGAGACGCATATCCTCCCGCTCAAAGGTGGCGTAATTGACATACACGGTCACCCGGATCGTATCCTCGAGCTCCGGTGAGGAGATCTCCGTCTCACTATCGGTCCCCTCCGCCTCCGGGGCGGAGTCGTTGCCTCGGTGAGTGAAGAGGAGCTTGATCAGCGATACCGGCTTGCCCGGCAGCGTGAAGGACTTGCTCTCGAGAGAGTCGGTGAGCTGCACAGAGCTATTTTTGTACAGCGCCATCATATAGCCGTCGGTGGCAGAGAATGCGATCTGCTCCTGATTGATGTCAATGTGCACGCCGCCTAAAAGGGGCCGGGTGTCCTCCACCGATACAGCATAGTCGGTGTAGGTCAGTCCCCTGCTGAATACACTCGTGGGCAGATCCAGGACAGTCGACTGATCGTCCAGCGCCTCTACCTCGGGGTAATTGGTGGCATCCTGTCCGACGAAGTCAAAGTGGCCGTTATTGTACCGGACGTTGATGTGCTGATTGTCTGTATCGATGTCGAAGGTGAGGTCCTGAGCGGGAAGCTCCTTGAGTGGGAGCAGGAGATGCTCCGGTCGGATGCAGATGGTGTAGTCCTCGCCCTCGTGCGACTGAGTGCGGAGCGACAGGGTGAGGCGCGTCTCACCGTCTGTCCCGGTCATACGGATGATGCCTCCCTTGACCTCAAAGAGTATGTCGTTGATGATGGCCGACGTGCCACCGGTCTTGCCGGAGGAGGGGATCACGCGGCTGATGATCGATAGTCTGCTACTGAGCTGCTGACTGCCTACTGTAAATTTCATAAGTGATCGGATAAGAGTATCGTTTATACTTAGGGGTAAAAGTACCAAATTGCCCAGATATGACCAATTGTCTTCCCGAGTCGTCTCGGAAAAAGGAGATCAGGATGATACCAAACTAATATCGGTAATAGTGAAATCTAATATCGGTATTAGAGATCATCGAGAGCCGCTCGGGCGACGGCTCTCATTTCCCTGGGCTTGCTGTGCGGCACACTCGAGCTCTCTGCTGTCCGGGTTTAGCCCGGACTGTCTCCGGAAGTCCGGTGGTATGGAGCAAAAAAAGAGCTGTCAGTCTAGGTGACTGACAGCTCTCGTATACTATGTAGTCCGTATGAGAGTCGAACTCATCTTTCAAGAATGAAAATCTTGCGTCCTAACCGATAGACGAACGGACCAAATAGCTTGGGCCGAGATCGTTTCGAGGGCGATGACTTCGGCTTCTTAGGCGTTAGCCTGCTGACCCTTGAGGCTATTAACCTTCTCTGCGAGGGAGTGCTTCAGGTTGGCAGCCTTATTCTTGTGGATGTGACCCTTGCCGGCCATACGATCAATCAGTGATGTGACCTCCGGGAGAGTCTCCTCTGCCTTGGCTGCATCGTCAAGGGCACGGAAGTCGCGGACTGCATTACGCATCGTCTTACCGTAGTAGCGATTGCGTGTGCGACGTGCACTGGCTTGTCTGATTCTCTTAAGTGCTGACTTATGATTTGCCATGATTGGATTATTCTATCTGCACCCTTAGGAGAGTGTGTCCCTGCAAGAAGTCGGGATGAATAGTAGTCCGTAGGGGAATCGAACCCTTATTTCAAGAATGAGAATCTTGCGTCCTAACCGTTAGACGAACGGACCAAAAACTTTCGCGCTATTGCTCTGCAAAGGTAAGAAAGTTTTTTACTTCTTGCAAGCTTTGGGGGGTATTGACCTTACTTTCGTTGATTATTGACCCCGGAAACCCTCTCTTGGGTGACAATGATTATCTGCGGATGTGTAGTTTCTCGATGATGGCGCGGTAGCGATCAATGTCGTTGCGCATCAGATAGTCGAGCAGGTGGCGGCGCTTACCGATGAGGAGCTTCATGGAGCGTGAGGTATTGAAGTCCTGCGGGTGCTTCTTCAGGTGCTCCGTGAGGTGTGAGATGCGGTACGTAAAGAGAGCGATCTGGCTCTCTGCTGAGCCGGTGTCCTGGTCTGACGTACCATACTCACCGAAGATTTCCTTCTTCTTGGCTGTATCCAGATACATAATCTAGTAACAATGAAAATGAGTGTGAATAATGACGCATGATCACCCCGTACGTCCGGGTGACATTTGCGACTGCAAAGGTAGTACTTTTAGTTGGTTGCTCCAAGTGCCTTTTCCTCTCAAAAAATCTTGCTCCTCTCTTCACAGCCTTCCGATGGGTTTCTGTGTTTTCTTATGCGCCACCCCTGATATGGGGGAAATGTCTAAATAAATGGATAGCTTTGGCTATATATGGATACCCTACTGTCATAGAACTAATCTATAGAGATGTTATGAGAGACTTTGCAGCAATAGACTTTGAGACCGCCAATAGTGAGCGCTCATCCATCTGCTCCGTCGGCGTCGTAGTGGTCCGAGGGGGCGAGATGGTCGACTCCTTTTACTCTCTTGTCCACCCGGAGCCCAATTACTACAGCTACCGATGTTCTCAGGTGCATGGTCTGTGTCACCGCGATACGGACGAGGCTGAGGTCTTCCCCCACGTCTGGTCACAGGTGCAGCCCCTGATAGAGGACCTGCCCCTCGTGGCTCACAATAAACCCTTTGATGAGAGCTGCTTGAGGGCTGCCTTCCGGACCTATCGTATGGAGTATCCGGACTATGACTTTTACGACACCCTCTGTGTCGCTCGGCGTGTGCTCCCCTGCTTAGAGAGCCACCAGCTGCAGACTGTGGCAGAGGCGTGTGGGTATCACCTGAGAGATCATCACCATGCCCTGGCTGATGCGGAGGCGTGTGCCTGGATAGCGAGAGAGATACTGTGACGCTTCCGGTCAACCAGAGCTTAGTGGACTTACTCCGAGAGACTTTTCCCGACAGAAAGGTCTGTCCCGCACAGGGAGCATATGGGTTCGTCTACGTCACCACGATACTGACGGACGACGAGGATCTCCACTATGAGTACTTTGAGGGCGAAGTAGAGCTGCACTTGGAGGGAGTGTATCAGGGTGCGGGTAATCTGCCTCTCGTGAGGAAGTTGAGGCACCTGACAAAGGGTGATACTCGACTAAAGTGGATGGAGTGGAACGGATGCTCTCGATGTAGGTGCAGACTGAATACGCGTATGGCGGACTCCGAAGAGCAGATTTGCGACGCCTTTAGGGAAATAAGCAGTATCCTGGACCCTATCATCAAGAGTATCAGTGAAGAGACCGGAGACCATCCATCTGCGGAGCCTTATGTGGGAGATACCACCCTCTCGGAGGAGGGGCTGAGCGACTATAAGGTCTCTATGGATAGGTGTACACTGGGGAAGCTATTTGGGAATAAGCTCGTCATACCTGACTA
>CAMXXM010000193.1 GCA_947253195.1 uncultured Porphyromonas sp. | reverse complement strand
GGGTGCGACCCGTCGCTATGTAGTATTGAGACACGGTCCTCTTGTTTCAATTCACGCACCCGCGAGGGGTGCGACTGCAGGAATGGGGAGGCGGCTGTGGGGCTGCCTCTACAGACCTGCTTTTGCGAAGGTACTCAAATTATCCTTTCTGTCCGGTGCTTTTGGCACCTAAAATCTTATAATCGTATGTCTATGAGCGCTTGCGAGTGCCTCGCTAATAGTTGATCGCTTCACCCTCGCAGCTTACGATCAGCCCTCCGGTCAGATGATCAGCTCTCCCTCCGCCTCGTAACTTGTCTTCCTCCCATAGCTCTCTATGTGTGTCTTGTAGTCCTTCCCGAGATGATAGACACGCAGGCTATCGCGTGTCTCATCAATGATTCTGAGCAGCTTCTCTAGGAGGACGATCTTCTGGGCTGGGTCAACCAGACACTCAAAGACCGAGTTTTGTACCCTCTGACCATAGTCTTGGCAGGTCTTGGCCACTTGGCGCAGTCTCCTCCGTCCCGCAGCATCAGTCGTGCTGACGTCGTATGTGATAAGGATATACATAGGCTTAGGTCATGAGGAAGGCGGGGTAATCATCGATCTCACCTCGCAGATATCTGGCGAGCAGCGTCGCCTGAATGTAGGGCAGCAGGCCGATCGGCATCTTCTCCCCGAGGTAGGGGTGAGTGATCTCTGTCCGCTTACGCTTCTGCCACTCGGTGAGCAGTTCCTTCCGCTTCTCGTCCTTGAGGAGAAATCCATTCTCCCCCTGTACGATAAAGTCCCAGGGGGCTACCTGTCGGTTATTGATCAAGGAAAGGACAAATCGGTCCACAAGGTAGACCCTCATCTCCTCCATCAGGTCCAGCGCCAGAGCAGGTCTGCCGGGCCTGTCACTATGGAGAAATCCCACATAAGGATCCAGACCAACTGTCTCGAGGGCACTCCTCACGTCGGAGGCGAGGAGGGTGTAGAAAAAGGAGAGCAGGGCATTCACCTCATCCTTAGGCGGTCGCTTGCTCCTCTCGCTAAAGGTAAATCGGTCATTTAGAATAAGATGACGGAAGACCCCAAAGTATAGTCGTGCAGCATTGCCCTCAGCCCCCATGATCGAGTCTCGGGAAGTCAGCCGAGGAAGGTCCGATACGGTCTTGCGCAGCTCGCGCAGGACACGACGGAGCTCCTCGAGCGTCTCTCCCTCAGGCTTGTGATCTCTGCAGAAGCGCGACAGAGCCGCACGACCATTGTAGACCTTGCCGGCAATGAATCGAGAAGCTATGTGCGCAGCGCTCCCCTCATCGTCCGCCACACGATACTGGGCTCGTCGTAGCAGCACATTTCCCCTTATCGGTCCGGATATGGAGGCGATGAACTGACCGTGAGGGGTCAGGAAAGAGAGGGCTACATGGTTGTCCACACAGAGTTTCATCACCCCTGGTGATGCGCCCATGTAATTGAAGCAGACAATGCTCTCCAGATTCATGATCGGGATCCGGAAAGTTTCCTTGTCTTCCCTAAGGATCACCACATTGAGCCCATCCTTACGGATATAGACGTCAGGAGTGAGGACGTAAAGGGTATTTAGGAGAGGTCTCATGGGAGGTGGATATGGTGAGTGTGGTAGTAGGTGCGTACATTAGTCCGCTGTGACAGCTCAGGTAGGCAGAGATCGCGAAGAGAGCATCGTCGGCACCTCTGGTCATAGATAGGCGGAGCGGTGCCTCCCACCTCTGTGAGCCGATGCATCTCCCTCACCGTCTTCACCAGCTCCGACCTCAGGGTCTCAGTGAGTGGCACCTCGAGTCGATGCTTGGTCTCTCCATAGTAGAGGTAGCCGGTCGGTATGGTGATGCCATACATCTCCTCCAGACAGAGAGCCTCGGCGCAGAGCTGCAGCTTGTCTGCGTTGTGTCGCTTGGGTCGACCTCTCTTGTACTCCACAGGTGTCGCCTGCCATCGACCCGGGTAGCGAGGGTGACGAAGGTAGGTCTCTCCCTCGGTCGGGGTCAGCTCCACGATGTCGGAGACTCCATAGAGCCCCAGCCTGTGTGAGACCAGAGGTACGCTCCTCAGGGTGATTGTCTCCCCTCTCTGCTGTGGTAGATCGGGGTCGTCAACGCGATGATGGAGGATCTGCCCGAGGGCTGTGAGGTCATTGTCCTGCCACTCCATCTCCATATGGATCAGTTGCCACTGCCGGGGGCAGAAGACATAGTGCTGGATGGCGGAGATCATCAGGCAGTCCTCGTCGGAGTAGAGGGAGGTGGGTGAGTGCATTTGGGGACTAAGTGTAATGGACTGTGGCTGAGGGGCAATTCTTTTACCGATATTAGACTTCACTAATATCGGTAAAAGAATCTCCTAATATCGGTATTAGCGCTGACTAATACCGATATTAGTCTGAGCCGGCCGACGGAAAAATCAGACACCCCCTGCACGATCCTCCTTGAGTGAGTGGAGATGGGAGTGCAGGGGGTGTCATAGTTGGTCGTCAGTAATTAGTGAAGTGGGCTTTACTTAGCATCTATCTCACGGATCAGAGTGACGCCCTCCGGCATATTGCTGTCATCAATAGTCACTCTGTAGTCGGCGAAGGACCTCGGGAGGTCAGTCTGTCTCTCCACCCTGATCCTGTCGAAGAGCTCCTGAGCCGAGGCATTGCCCAGCTTCGATTCGTGACGGAAGATGTAGAGACCTCTCGGTCCCATCAGCCCGCGAGAGGAGGAGCGATCGATGTCAAACATCCGGTGGAGTGCCTCCCAGAAGAGTGTCAGGTCGTCCTCGGTAAATCCTGTCTTCTGAGCAAAAGCGGGGGTGACGAAGCCGTGGCAGAGATAAAGTCCGTAAGGTACCGTCGCCTTGCGCCCCATGGTCCGGTTTCCACCGCCATCATCTGCGGCTTCGTTTGACTTAGCTTCCTTGGCGTCGGTAGCTGCCATGCGCGTGATGGTATGCTCGCTCGAGGTGATGGGGTCAATGGAACGAGAGAAGGTCATCTGTACCGCTCCACGGACCTGACCGGCATTGGCTCCGGTGGTGAGGACGGCGCCGAAGGTGCGGATGTCGTAGTATCTCCGGCACATAATCTCCTGGGACTTCTGACGGTCTTGTGCGTTCTTGGTCTGCTTGTCCTCGGTAACCTGCTTGACCGCATCTGCGATGGCGTCATTGAGGATCGCATTTTCCATCACAAAGATGTCGTGTGTGCCGTCTCTCAGCTCCTCACGCTCCTCGGAGGCAAGGAGGACATAGTTTCGGACCTTGCGCTTTAGGCAGACGTCGGTGACCAGCCCGTGACCGGTCTCGATGTCGATCCGAGGGAGGTTGCCGGTGTCGGGGTCACCATTGGGGTTGCCGTCCGTGACGTCAAAGAGGTAGACGAAGTCGTACCTGTTTTTTACTGGTTCTTTCGTTGACATAATGATTAGTCTTCTTCTGATGAGTTATTATTGATTGCTTCTTTTTCTTCCTTGGATGAGTAGTGGTATTGCTTCTGGTGGTAGTAGCCGAGACTGAAG
>CAMXXM010000192.1 GCA_947253195.1 uncultured Porphyromonas sp. | reverse complement strand
TTTCGCCAATATCGCTCACGGCTGCAACTCCATCATCGCCACCAAGATGGCGATCCACTACGGTGACTACGCCATCACGGAGGCAGGCTTCGGTGCCGACCTCGGTGCAGAGAAGTTCCTTGACATCGTCTGCCGTCAGAATGGTCTCCAGCCTGCCGCCACGATCCTTGTGGCCAGCGCCAAGTCCCTCAAGCTCCATGGCGGTGTCAAGGACGCCGACCTCAGTACGGAGAATGTGGAGGCGCTGAAGAAGGGCTTTACTAATCTCGATCAGCACGTGGAGAATATGCGGAAATTTGGTCAGAGCGTCGTCATCTGCATCAACCGCTTCCCCACCGACACCGAGGCTGAGCTTGAGGCGATCCGCCTCCACTGCGAGGAGCTCGGCGTGCCCTTTGCCGTCAATAACGCCTTCGCTGAGGGCGGCAAGGGAGCGACAGAGCTGGCTCAGGTGGTCGTAGATACCATCGACAAGCACCCCTCCAAGCCCCTCACATTTGGCTACGATCTCGACAGCCCGGTCAAGGAGAAGATCGAAGCGCTCACGAGAGAGATCTACCGGGCAGATCGCGTGGTCTACGACAAGAAGGCGATCAAGGCGCTCAAAATGATCGACGAGCTGGGCTACGACAAGTTCCCCATCTGCATCGCCAAGACGCAGTACTCCTTCTCCGACGATGCCTCCCTCCTCGGGGCTCCGAGAGACTTCGAGATGCATGTCAATGACATCGTCGTCACCACCGGTGCTGAGATGATCGTCGTCATCATGGGCAGCATCATGCGTATGCCGGGACTCCCCAAGGTCCCCAATGCCGAGAAGATCGACATCGTCAATGGTGAGATCGACGGCCTGAGCTGATTGACCCTACATCCGACTACTTCAGTCTACCCCGAGGACACCTACTGCCCTTGGGGTAGACTCGTTTTTATGGCTGACCGGATGACGATAAGGTTACGATGAGATGAAGTGTTAGTGAAGGGATCGGCGGTGTTATTTTTTCTCAAATAATAGAGGTAATATTGCGCAAAATTCGAAGACAGTACAGTACAATTCAAATAGATTCATTCATCATGCAGAAGCACTACACAATCTTCACGGTGCTGCTCATCGGCCTCCTGTCGATGATGTCGCTGACCTCTCCGGCTCAGGTCACCACCTCCTCCATGCGAGGCACGGTGAGCGATGATCATGAGACGCTGGCCGCTGCCACCGTCCGCGTGACCCACACGCCCTCCGGCACGACCTACAACGCCCTGACGGACGCTGAGGGTCGTTTCTTCATCAATAATATGCGTGTCGGTGGTCCCTACACAGTCAAGGTAACCTTCATCGGCTACCGGGACCACGTCACCGAGGGGATCACGCTCCAGCTCGGTCAGACCTTCGTCCTCGACGTCCGCATGAGTGAGGACTCCGAGCTGCTCGAGGGCGTCACTGTGACTGCCGAGAGCAAGAACCCCGTCTTCAATAGCCAGCGCACCGGTGCCCTCACCTCTGTCTCTCCTGAGCAACTGAAGCAGCTCCCGACGATCACCCGAAGCCTCAGCGACTTCACCCGCCTCACGCCACAGGCCAACGGCGGTTCCTTCGCCGGTCGTGACGGTCGTATGAATAACGTCACCATTGATGGTGGAGCATTCCGTAACAATTTCGGTCTCTCGAACAATATGATGCCGGGTGGTACGGCACAGCCGATCTCCCTCGATGCCATTGAGGAGGTGTCGGTGAATATTGCCCCCTTCGACATCCGTCTCTCCAACTTCACCGGAGCCTCCGTCAACGCCGTCACCAAGTCTGGAACCAACATCTTCACCGGATCAGCCTACACCTACCAGCGCGGTAAGGGGATGACCGGCACCAAGATCGGTGACGTCGATATGTCCAAGCTCGATAATAAGAATGAGCAGACCTACGGCTTCACCATCGGCGGTCCGATCGTCAAGGATAAGCTCTTCTTCTTCGCCAGTGCAGAGTATGAGAATGACGCTCGTCCCTACACCGGCTTCCTCCCGAGTGAGAATGGTGTCGCTGATAATAAGAACAACATCTCCCGCACCAGCTATGCCGACCTCGAGGCGATGAGCAAGTTCCTCAAGGATAAGTACAACTACGACGCCGGTGATGTCCGCAACTTCCCCAATATGGATCAGAAGAACTACAAGATCCTGGCGAAGATCGACTGGAACATCAACGATGATCACCACCTCTCCCTCCGCTACAATTACCTCAATAATAAGAGCTGGAACACCACCAGCTGGACATCGGGACCTAAGCCGAGACTCTCCATGGGTCGTATCTCTGAGGCCGCTATCGCCTTCCCCAATGCTTGGTACCAGACACTCAATAAGATCCACGGATTTGCCGGTGAGCTGAATAGCCGCTTTGGTAACAACGCGACCAATAAGCTGATGGTCACTTATACCGCAACTACCGATCCAGAGCGGAAGAGTCCTTCGGCTAAGTTCCCCTTTGTGGATATCTTCAATGGCAAAGACATCTATATGTCTTTCGGTACGGAGCTCTTTAGCTACAATAATAAGGTGGTCAATAACACCTTCTCCATCTCTGACGACTTTACCTACACACTTGGATCTCATACTCTGCTGGCAGGACTGAGGTACGACAATATCTTTGTCCAAAATGGGTTCGTCCCCTACGGCACCTCCTACTATCGATATGCGAGTATGGAGGACTTTATGAATAACAAGAAGCCGGCAATCTTTGGCGTCACCTATGGATACAACCACAAGGATGCTGAAGGTGTGCAGATGGACTATGGTCTGATGGCCATCTATCTCCAGGATGAGTGGGCAGTGACTCCTCGGTTTAAGGTGAGTCCGGGCATTCGCTTCGAGATGCCTCTCTATCACAGCAAGCTCGATAACAATCCCCAGGTAGACAGGATCAAAGAGCTGCGCTACAATACGAAGATTGACATCTCTTCGTGGCCCGATCCACAGGTATTGATCAATCCTCGTGTCGGCTTCAATTGGGATCTCCTTGGAGACCGCTCTATCCAGATGCGTGGTGGTACCGGACTCTTCAGTGGTCTGATGCCTTTTGTCTGGCTGACTAATCAGCCCACCAACTCCGGTGTCCTTCAGAGTCCTAAGATCGAGCTGAGCCGTAAGGCGCTTCCGGACGATATGACTTTTGAGCCGGACTTCGCAAAGCTTCAGGATCGATACCCCGATCTCTTCCCCTTAGAGCTCGATACGACCAAAGACTTCAAGGGAGAGGTTGATATGGTGGCCAAGGACTTCCGTATGCCTCAGATCTGGCGTACCAACCTTGCCTTTGACTTCGCTTTGCCCCTTAGTACCACTCTCACCCTTGAGGCACTCTATAGCAAGGATATCAACGCTCCTCTCCAGAGGAATGTCAACCTCCCCGAGCCCGATGGTAAGTTGCCCGATGGGAGACCCTCGTATAGCCACAACTCTATTGTCAAGAATTTTGACGCTATGGTGCTTACCAGCGCAGGTAAGGGCTATCAGGGCTCTATGACGGTTCAGCTGCGCAATAGGGC
>CAMXXM010000191.1 GCA_947253195.1 uncultured Porphyromonas sp. | reverse complement strand
CAGGTATCCCGGACGGGAGGGATTACTTCTCCTCCTTCATCGCATTCTCTTTGGAGATAAGCTCGCCAGCGGGGGTGTAGCAGCAGACGAGATTGCGGTCGCCGTAGCCGTCGTTGACGCGGGCGACATTGACCCAGTGCTTCCAGTCGTGGAGGTAGGGGAGGTCAAAGGCTGCCTTCTCCCTCGTGTAGGGGTGGCTCCACTCGTCGGTGGCCACCTCGTAGAGGGGGTGGGGGGCATTCTTGAGGACATTATCCTCCACGTCAGCCTTGCCATCCATGATCTCCTGGATGTCGGCGCGGATGCGCTTCATCACCTCGACGAAGCGGTCGAGCTCCTTGAGGCTCTCACTCTCGGTCGGCTCCACCATGAGGGTGCCGTGTACGGGGAAGGAGAGCGTCGGGGCGTGGTAGTTGTAGTCCATCAGTCGCTTGGCGATGTCGAGGTCGGTGATGCCGACGGAGCCAAAGTTGCGGCACTCGACGATGCACTCGTGACCGACGAAGCCGGTCTCACCGCGGTAGAGGACGCCGTAGTCCTCCTGCAGGCGGGCGGAGAGGTAATTGGAGTTGAGGATCGCTCCGGCGGTGGCAGCCTTGAGTCCCTTGGCACCCATCATGCGGATGTAGGCATAGGTGATGCCGAGGATGCCGGCGCTGCCGAAGGGCGCTGCGGAGACGGGGATGCGGTCCTCGCCGTGCATCAGCGGGTGAGAGGGCTTGTAGGGTGCGAGCTTGCTCGTCATACAGATGCAGCCCTCACCGGGACCGCCACCACCGTGGGGGATGGCAAAGGTCTTGTGGAGGTTGAGGTGGCAGACATCGGCACCGATGAAGCCGGGGTTGGTCCAGCCGCACTGACCATTCATATTGGCACCGTCCATGTAGACCAGACCACCACGCTCGTGGACGATCTTGAGGAGCTCACGGATGTGTACCTCGAAGATGCCGTACGTACTCGGGTAGGTGATCATGGTGCCGGCGAGGCGGTCCTTGTGCTGCTCCGCCTTGGTGCGGAAGTCCTCTACGTCGATCTCGCCATTCTCCGTCGACTTGACGATCACCGGCTCCAGTCCGGCGAGGGAGGTGGAGGCGGGGTTGGTGCCGTGAGCAGACTCGGGGAGGAGGATCACCTTGCGGTCCTCCTGCCCGTGGTCGATGAAGTACTCGCGGATGGTGCGCAGACCGGCGTACTCACCGGCGGCACCGGAGTTGGGCATAAAGGAGATGTCGTCAAATCCTGTGATCGTGCAGAGCATCTTGCCGAGCCCGTCGATCATCTCGAGGTAGCCCTCCACCTGCTCTGAGGGAGCGTAGGGGTGGATGCAGGAGAAGTGGGCATTGGAGAGGATGAAGAGGGAGGCGGCAGGATTGAGCTTCATCGTGCAGGAGCCGAGGGAGATCATCGAGTCGGCAAGGGAGAGGTCACGCCGACCGAGACGGGTGCAGTAGCGCATCAGCTCGGTCTCGGTGTGGTAGAGGCTGAAGACCTCCTGCTGCATGAAGTCGCCCTCGCGACGGACCTTCTCGTCCATCGGCAGCCACTCCGTGGGGATCTCCGGCACGTCGACCTCAGAGTCCGCCTTCTTCGCCTCGGTGAAGATGTAGAAGAGGGTGGCGAGGTCGCTCACCTCCGTGGTCTCATCGAGGGAGATGCCGATGGAGGTGCCGTCGGCGAAGTAGCGGAAGTTGCAGCCGCTCTCCTCGGCGATGCGACGGATGGCGGCCACCTTCTCCTCGGAGAGGTCGACGATCTTGAGCGTATCGAAGTAGAGCGTATTGGCCTGCCTGTAGCCGAGCTTGCGGAGCTGACGATCGAGGACCACGGTGTAGGTGTGGATCCGCCCGGCGATGTCCCTGAGTCCCTCCGGCCCGTGATAGACGGCATACATACCGGCGATGGTGGCGAGGAGTGCCTGAGCGGTACAGATATTGGAGGTGGCGCGCTCGCGCTTGATGTGCTGCTCGCGGGTCTGGAGGGCGAGACGGAAGGCCTTGTGATCCAGACGGTCGACGGTCACACCGATGATGCGTCCCGGGATGATGCGCTTGTACTCATCGGTGGCGGCGAGGTAGCCGGCGGAGGGACCACCGAAGTACATCGGCACGCCGAAGCGCTGAGAGGAGCCGAAGACAATGTCGGCACCCAGCTCACCGGGAGGGGGCATCAGCACGAGGGACATCAGGTCGGCAGCGACAGCGACACGGACGCCGGCCTTCTTTGCCTTCTCGAGGAAGCTCTTGAGCTCGATCACCTGACCATTGTCATTGGTGTACTGGACAACGGCACCGGCAAAGGTCTCGTCGAGGGTGATCTCATCGGGGCAGCCGTAGACCAGCTCGCAGTCCCACTGCGAGGCGCGCGTCTCGATGACGCGGCGGGTGGTGGTGAAGAGGTTGTTGGAGATGAAGATCTTCGTCCGGGTCTTCTCCTCGGCCCGCTTACGGACATTCAGCAGCATGGCGCATGCCTCGGCCGCTGCGGTCGCCTCATCGAGGAGGGAGCAATTGGTCAGCGGGAGGCGGGTAAGCTCGGTGATGACGGTCTGGAAATTGAAGAGCGCCTCCAGTCGACCCTGCGACACCTCTGCCTGATAGGGCGTGTAGGAGGTGTACCAAGCGGGGTTCTCGAGGATATTACGCTGGATGACGGCGGGGGTGCAGGTGTCGTACCAGCCCATACCGATGTAGGAGGAGAAGATCTGATTCTTCTCGCCCAGCTCATTGATGTGCTCGATCAGCTCGCGTTCGCTCATCGGCTCGGGGAGGTCCAGCTCCTTGTCGAGCAGGATGTCCGATGGCATGACACGATGGATGAGGTCGTCGACGCTCTTGACGCCGATGGCCTTGAGCATCCTCTTCTTCTCCTCGGGGTCGGTGACGCCGATCTCGCGGATGCTGAAGTCAGTTGTATTCATGAATCGATTGTAAGTATTTGGTTAGATGATTTTTAGTGGCAAAAAGGTCGGAACTAAACTCCGACAGTGTAAAATTAGCCATTTTCCCCGAGAGAATAAAAATCGGGCTCATACTCTCCGGTGGTGACGCATTTGAAACCCAGGAGTCCGAGGATGCCTTGGACACACAGATGACGGCTGATAATTAACGATTTACACTTGTTTCTTGTTGGGTGTTTTTTGCAATTTGAAATCAATGCCATAAAGGAGCTCTTTGACCTTAGACATAAAGGGACAAACAGTCACGATCGATGTAATTGGGACCTGAACTACAATTGTGGATGAGATAACCGAGAAGAAGACCGACTACACCTTTTGTAATGTGAAGTTCACCTGTCTCATCTCCTCTCACACGGACCCGAAGAAAGTCTCCAAATATGATCTGGAAGCACCAGTCTGTGGAGAACAGTCCTTACTGCCTTGATGTGATATTTTACCAGGATCAACCACCTAAGAGAAGAGGTGATGCGACCGAAAACATAAATATACAAGATCGCTTTCTTCTTCCTTGATAGGGTTAGGGTAAAATCAGGGGTGACGCATTTGAGCCTTACAGAAGTCATTCAAATGCGTCATCTCTGTCA
>CAMXXM010000190.1 GCA_947253195.1 uncultured Porphyromonas sp. | reverse complement strand
AAGCAGCATCGTCACCCCGGTGGCACTGCTGGAGCCGGTAGAGCTCTCCGGTACCACCGTCTCCCGTGCGACACTCAATAATGAGGACTTCATCCGCAACCTAGATCTCCACGAGAGAGACCTCGTGTCGGTGGAGAAAGGAGGTGAGATCATCCCCAAGATCACCCTTGTACGCAAGGACCTGAGAGACGAGCAAGTGGGAGCTCCGGTCTCCATGCCGGAGAGCTGCCCGTCCTGTGGCACCACACTCATCCGGCATGAGGGCGAGGCGGGACTCTTTTGCCCTAATAAGTGGGACTGTCCGGCTCAGGTAGAGGGGCGGATAGAGCACTTCTGCAGCCGCAAGGCGATGGACATCTTCATCGGTCCGAGCAGCATCAACGCCCTCACCACGATCCTCGGTCTGCGCTCAGTGGACCAGCTCTACACGCTCACTGAGAGAGATCTGCTCCGGCTGCCACTCTTCAAGGAGACAAAGGCGGAGAACCTCCTTAAGAGCATCGAGGAAAGCAAGGAGAAGCCCTTTGAGCGAGTACTCTTTGCCCTCGGCATTCCCCTAGTGGGGAGCAAGGTGGCGGAGACGCTTGCCCGGTATGCGGGGTCGATCGACCGACTATTAGATGCCTCCGAAGAGGAGCTACAGAGCATCCCGGAGGTGGGTCCGATGATCGCCAGGAGCGTCAGGGACTACGCCGAGGAGCCCCGGTCCCGGCAGTTGGTCGCTAATCTAAAGGCTGCAGGGCTCCACTTCAAGATCGAAGAGGAGGAGCAGACCGGCCCCACCTCTGACACCTTTACAGGTCAGACCATCGTGATCAGCGGAGTCTTCCACACCATTACTCGCGATGAGCTCAAGGAGTTGCTTGCCCGCCATGGTGCGCGTGTCGGCAGCAGCATCTCCGGCAAGACCTCACTCCTCGTCCATGGCGATAATATGGGACCTGCCAAGCTCTCCAAGGCGGAGCAGCTCGGCGTCAAGATGATGACCGAAGAGCAATTTTTTGACACCTACAGAGACCTAAGATAAGACAGCACAAATGGCAGACTCGCAATCCTTCGTACACCTCCACGTCCACTCCTACTTCTCCATCCTCGATGGAGCCTCCTCGGTGGAGACGCTGGTGGACACAGCGATCGCACACGGTCAGCGCGGCATGGCACTGACCGATCACGGCGTGATGTACGGCATCAAGACGCTGCACGACTACTGCAATAGCAAGAATAAGCCGATCAAGGGCGAGATCAAGGAGCTTACGGCACGACTGGCAGAGGAGTCCGACGAGGCAGCGAAAGCGCAGATCCGACAGGAGATAGAGGAGAAAGAGAAGAAGATCTTCAAGCCGATCTTCGGCTGCGAGTGCTACTGCGCCCGTAATGGACGGGAGAATAAGAGCTCGGTGGAGGATCGAAGCGGGTACCACCTCATAGTGCTGGCAAAGAATAAGCAGGGGTACCACAACCTGATCAAGCTGGCATCAGAGGCCTTCACGACCGGCTTTTACTACAAGCCGAGGATAGACAAAGGGTTGCTCGAGAAGCACCACGAGGGGCTGATCATCTCCAGCGCCTGCCTCGGAGGCGAGATCCCCCAGCACATCCTCCACGACGACATCGAGGGGGCGAGGAGCGCCATCCGATGGTTCAAGGGGCTCTTCGGGGAGGACTTCTACTTAGAGCTACAGCGACACAAGACCACCAAGCCACGAGGCAATCAGGAGACCTTTGTAAAGCAGGAGAAAGTCAATAAGGTGCTGATGCAGCTCGCACAGGAAGAGGGTGTGAAGCTCATTGCCACCAACGACTCCCACTTCGCACACGAGGATGATGGTGAGGCTCACGAGCGACTGATCTGCCTCAGTACAGGCAAGACCTTCAATGACCCCAATAGACTCACCTATACCAAGCAGGAGTGGCTCAAGAGTACAGAGGAGATGAGTGCGATCTTCGCCGATGTGCCCGAGGCGCTGAGCAATACCGCCGAGATCCTCGACAAGGTGGAGATCTACTCCATCGACAGCGACCCACTGATGCCTGACTTCCCGATCCCGGAGGGCTTTCCCGACGCTGACGATTACCTTAGGCACCTCTCATACGAGGGAGCTAAGAAGCGCTATGGTGAGGAGCTCTCCGACGAGGTAAAGGAGCGACTGGACTACGAGCTGGACGTGATCAAGACCATGGGCTTCCCCGGCTACTTCCTCATCGTGCAGGACTACATCGTCAATGCACGAAAGCTCGGCATTATCGTCGGGCCGGGACGTGGCTCTGCCGCCGGCTCCATCGTCGCCTACTCGCTCACGATCACCGACCTCGACCCGCTGAAGTACCACCTGCTCTTCGAGCGGTTTCTCAATCCTGACCGCATCTCTCTCCCGGATATTGATGTCGACTTTGATAACGAGGGGCGACAGCAGATCCTGGAGTGGGTGACCGAGAAGTATGGAGCAGATCACGTAGCACATATCGTCACCTACGGCACGATGGCAGCCAAGAGTTCGATCAAGGATATGGGGCGCGTGCTGCAGCTCCCACTGCCTGAGACCAATGCCATCGCCAAGCTGATCCCCGACCGCATCGGCGACAAGAAGGACCCCTCCATCAAGATGTCCAGAGAAAACGTCCCGGAGCTCAATGACATCCTGTATGGTTCTGACACAACTCAGAGAGAGGTGCTGAAGTACGCCGAGCAGCTAGAGGGCACGGTGCGCAACGTCGGCGTCCATGCCTGTGGCATCATCATCAGCAAAGTGCCGATCTCTGACGTCGTCCCCTCCTGGGTCACCCTTGACAGCCTGACCAATAAGGACATCTTGGTCACTCAGTACGATGGCAGCGTCATCGAGTCCACCGGGCTGATCAAGATGGACTTCCTCGGGCTGAAGACGCTATCGATCATCCGCGCTGCATTAGACAACGTCAAGCTCAATCACAAGATCGACATTGACATCAACAGCATCCCCCTTGATGACGAGCTGACCTACAAGCTCTTCAGCGAGGGAGACACGATGGCGATCTTCCAGTTTGAGTCCCCGGGGATGCAGCGTTCCCTCAAGGAGTTACAGCCCTCCGTCTTTGAGGACCTCATTGCCATGGTCGCTCTCTACCGCCCGGGGCCGATGGACAACATCCCCTCATTCATCGCACGCAAGCACGGCAAGGAGGAGATCACCTACGAGCTGCCCGTAATGAAGGAGGACCTGGCAGAGACCTACGGAATCACCGTCTACCAGGAGCAGGTGATGCTCCTGTCACGCAAGATCGCCAACTTTACCCGTGGTCAGTCCGACAACCTCCGCAAGGCGATGGGGAAAAAGAAGATCAAGATGATGCAGGCACTCAAGGTGAAGTATCTCGAGGGCGGTCGGGCAAACGGCTACCCCGACGATACACTGGAGCACATCTGGTCAGAGTGGGAGAAATTTGCCTCCTATGCCTTCAACAAGAGCCACGCTGCCTGCTACGCCTGGATCTCCTACCAGACCGCATACCTCAAGGCTCACTACCCCAGCGAGTATATGGCAGGCGTGCTGAGCATCAACCTCAGCGAC
>CAMXXM010000189.1 GCA_947253195.1 uncultured Porphyromonas sp. | reverse complement strand
CGTATCCCTCACCGGTTGCACCCCTGCAGAGCCGGCTACGTTTCAGGTCAACGAGCAATGGTATCTGTTTTTTCTTCTATTTCACCCACCATTTTGACCTATACGCCTTGATTTTGCATCATCTTCCTCCTGCCTTTCGTCAAAGGTCTTCCCATTTACTCGGAGATGAAGGCTGTTCCCGCTTTGTGCCGTATCGAGAGTGACATCTTGCGTTTTTATCGCAGTTTTATCCAATCCCATTCTAAGGGCTTGGGATATGGTTAGTTCACCAGTTAAAGCCCTTTCACGCTTATACAGGGGGCTTCTGTTGTACTCCTTGCATTCCCTCCAAAGGGTATTATTCTATGTCGGACGTTTTGAACAGCTCTACGCTATATGTGAGGCGATCAATCTCATCAAGCAGATTGTCCTCCCTGATGGTAGAGACCATATCATTCCATCGGTCAAGGGATGGTATGGTCTTCAAAAGCGCCTGGATCTGTTTTAATAGCTCCTTCCTTATGCTCTCTTCTTGGATGATCCCTAAAGCTGCCAGACCTCTATCTAAAATAGGAAATACAATCCTTGGGTTCTGTAATTGAGCGTTTCGGGATGTCACTATAATCTCGCTTGGCTTCTCGTTGATTGACCATTCCCCATTTACTCTTTTGTAATCAGCAACTAGGTCGATGCCAAAAATAGAATATAGGCGTATCCTGTCGATGTCCTTGTCCTCATACGCATCGTCCAAAGTCTTTGGTATGCCTATGCAAGCTTGGTGGTGACTCTCAAAGTCCGCCAACCTGCCATTACCTATAGACTGCACCTCTCCTGCAAATCTTGAGAAGAGATTGATAGCCGTAAATTCATAAGGGGCGGAGATGCATATAAGCTCTACCTTATAGCCGGCTTTCTTGAATTGTTTTGCTGTATTAGCAACAACATCACTTCTCCTCATTGTCCCTTCTACTGAGACAGACAGCCTATTTCTGATTGCCTCGGCTATCAATTCCTCTGTGAACACATTGGAGAAGATCTGCGTCTCTCTAGAAAAAGCTATAGGGTCTGAAAGTAATTTGTCATACCTTGGGTGATGTACCCTATACTCATCACCATTTATGAGTAATAGATTAGGCTCTTCTGTTTGTGCTATTTTTGCCAGACTGCTTTTCCCTGATGATGGCTGCCCACCAAGTATATAGGCTGTTGGGGTTGAGTGCCCGGGCTTGGCACTTAAAAGTTGGTCTTTAAGCTGCTCGAAAAGGGCTAGTACGCTATTTCTGTCCATACTTTGCTTTGAGCATCGGAGCGTATAGGCGAGTGACTTTGTCCTGAATGCTCTTGGCTATTTCATCGTCTCCCAACACTGCCATCTTTTCGTATTCCAATAGCAACTGCCTTTCCTCCAGTGCCTTTCTTTCCCTATCGTTTTTTGTCTTTAGGAGTTCATTGAGTGTGAGTCCTCGAAGCGTTGCTATCGTATTAGACATTATCTCTTTGTCGGTAAACGTTCTGACCTGCTCTAATTGTCTGTCTGTCATAATAATTGCTTTTAGTCTAAATATTATAGTCTGCGCAAATGTACGCATTTTTGTGTCTCGCAGACCATATTCCATTAAGGCAAGGATTTGGGATCGGGGGCAGATCGTCCGACTTGTCCGACCCGATGGAATCCATCACTCTCGGGAAGAGATCGTTGCCTCCGGTTTCCAGTCCATCTACGACACTCCCGGGTGACCCGTTTGTCATCCGGGGGTGGTGCTTTTTGTGCAAATTGCAGTTTTTACAATAAAAAAGGGGCGAATTAGGGCTCTTTTGGTGGCTAATATTTGTATTTATTGGCAAGAGTGGCTAATATTACAGACGAAACGGAGTGAAACGACAGAGCAGAGTACCGACATGACCGACAAGAAGCCTACCACCATACAGCCTGCATCGCCAGGTGAGGCGACCCTCGTGCGGGGAAATATCTTCCACCGCTGGTGGGTGATCGTGCGCGACGGCTTCCGGGGCATGACCTGGGGCAAGCCGCTGATCTGGCTGATCCTGATCAAGCTCTTCATCATGTTTGCGATCCTGCGCGCCTTCTTCTTCCCCGACTTCCTTGCCTCCAAGGGCGACACGGAGGAGGAGCAGCAGGACTATATCGTCGAGCAATTTGTCGAGCGATCTACCCGGTAGGTCACTCAAGCAGCAGTTATATAAAAATTCACAAAACCTCATCTACATTATCTTATGTTACTCAGTTCACTTGTTGACTGGTCGCGGATCATGTTTGCCATGACGGCGATGTACCACTGGCTCTTTGTCCCGCTGACGCTGGGTATGGGCTTGGTGATGGCGATCGCTGAGTCGAAGTATCTCCGGACGAAGGAGGACTTCTGGCGCGAGACGGCCAAGTTTTGGCAAAAGATCTTCGGGATCAACTTTGCCATCGGTGTTGCCACCGGTCTGATCCTCGAGTTTGAGTTCGGGACCAATTGGTCCAATTACTCCCACTTCGTTGGCGATATCTTCGGTGCGCCGCTGGCGATCGAGGGTATCTTAGCCTTCTTCCTGGAGGCGACCTTCTTCGTGGTGATGTTCTTCGGCTGGGGCAAGGTCTCCGACCGCTTCCACCACTTCGCCACCTGGATGACGATCCTCGGTGCCACCATCTCCGCATGGTGGATCCTCGTCGCCAATGGCTGGATGCAGAATCCTGCCGGCATGCACTTCAATCCCGACACCGTCCGCAATGAGATGATCGACTTCGCTGCCGTGGCGCTCAATCCCATGGCGGTGTCAAAGTTTTTCCACTCCGTCGTCTCCAGCTGGCTCCTCGGGGCGATCGTCGCCATGGGTATCTGCGGCTACTACCTGCTGAGGGATAAGCGCAATCGCTTTGCGCTCGAGAGCATCAAGCTCGCCTCCACCCTCGGCATCGTCGCCTCTGTGCTCACCATCGCCACCGGTCACCTCTCCGCCAATCATGTGGCAGAGTACCAGCCAATGAAGCTCGCCGCCATGGAGAACCTCCAGCACGGTCAGCAGGGTGCGCCGCTCTCCATCATCGGCATGCCCAATAAGGATGCCCACCCCGTGCTGGCTCCGGAGGAGGAGGCGTGGAACTTCAATCTCGAGCTGCCCAATGTGCTGAGCTTCCTTGCCTTCAATGACTTCAATGCCTACGTCCCCGGTATGCGCGACATCATCGAGGGAGGCTATACGAAGCGTGACGGCACCATCGCCATGTCCGTTGATGACCGCATCGCCTCCGGTAAGGTGGCGATCCAGGCTCTCGCTGACTACAAGGCGGCGAAGAAAGCGGGCGACGAGGCTGCTGCTGCCGGCTACCGTCAGGTGCTGGACGACAACTTCGCCAACTTTGGCTACGGCTTCATCGAGAATAAGGCCGACTTGGTGCCTAACGTCAGCATGCTCTACTACACCTTCCGCATCATGGTCTACCTCTCCGTCTTCTTCCTCCTCGTCACGATCCTCGGATACATCTTCGCCAAGAGGACGATCACCAAGCCGGAGGAGTACGACATGAGGCGCCAGGGATGGTTCTCCTGGGTGATGCTCATCAGCAT
>CAMXXM010000188.1 GCA_947253195.1 uncultured Porphyromonas sp. | reverse complement strand
TGGAGGGCGACACCGAGGTCGAGCCGTACCACGAGCATCGAGAGATCGTACCTCACACCGAGCCCGGTAGAGAGGGCGACGTCGCGGAGGAAGTGGCGTGAGGTGAGGGTGGCATCAGGTCTCGAGGGATCCTGCCTGAGGAGCCACACATTGCCCGCATCGACAAAGGTAGCCACCTCAAGGTCACCGACCACCTTGGCCCTCAGCTCGAGATTGGCCTCAAGGCGGAGGTCACCCGTCCGGTCGAGGAATGAGAGAGGGGAGGGGTTTTGGGGACTATAGGCTCCTGGACCGAGGGTGCGGACGTTGAAGCCGCGCAGGCTATTGGCTCCTCCGGAGTAGAATTGCTCGGTGTAGGGAGCCACGATCTGATTGCCGTAGCTGTAGATCGCCCCGCTGTAGAGGCGACTGGCGAGCGAGATCATCGAGCTCGCCTGATAGGCATACCGCAGCTCGAGGGTGCCCTTAACAAACTGCGCAAAGCTCGACCCCGCCAAGCGGTATGGGTGGGGGGTGTCCTTGGGGTAGCAGAGGGAGAGGAGGTTGCCCGCCTCAGAGACGTATGCCTCGAGGGAGAAGGTGTGGCGCGAGAGCGGGTCGCGTGTCTCGAAGCCGAAGAGGTAGGATGCCTGTGGGATAAACTGATTTCGGAAGGAGAGCCCCAGCCCGGGATTGGCCTCTAAGGCCTCGTCAAAGGCAGCGGTGCGGCGGACGAGGTGATTGTAGGAGATGCTGAGCGGCCGGACGGTGTGGCGCACCCCTTTGAAGGGCTCAAATCGGTACTCGGCGTCAAAGGCAAACTGCATCTGGCGATAGAAGCCACTACGGCTCAGGAGTGCCGCCGTCAGCCCCAGCTTGCTGTAGGCGGGATAGGTAAAGGGTCGGTAGTAGAGCCCGGGGATCAAGAGGCGGGGAAACTTTAGGTCGGTGGAGAGGAGGAAGAGGTAGCTATTGATGTCCCATGCGGCTGAGCCCTTGTCGCTCGTCCGGTAGCCGGTCTGCCACTCGTAATTGCCCTGCAGCCGCACGGAGAGGGTCTCCCCACCGCGGAATACATTCCTCTTATTCACGGAGAGCGCCAGTCCGGGTCCGGTCTGATTATTGGACTTCAGGCGGTAGGTGGCCTCCAGCTCGGCGGCATAGGGCTTATCCTCCATGGAGACCATGGAGACGTCGAGGAGGGGGAGACTGTCTGGCGTGTGTCTCGGGGTATAGGCGACATTGGTGTAAGCAAAGGTCTCCAGCTCGGAGAGGGAGGAGATGGTCGAGGTCTGGTAGCGCTCGTTGTAAACCTGCCCCTCCTCCAGCCGCACCCTCGAGGCGAGGAAGCGGAGCAGCACAGGGGGACGCTGATGGTAGCGGAAGAGGATGCCGTCGTAGCGGGTGGAGTCGGTGAGGGCGGAGCGGTGCCGGTCGTAGAGGTCGTAGGTGATGTCGCCGATGCTCCAGGTGCGGAGCGCGTCAGCGGAGGTCTCTCGGGAGAGGTCGACCCGCAGCTGAGCCTTCCCCGGCACGGCGAGGGTGTCCGCCTCGTAGTGGATGTCTGTGGGCTGGAAGTAGTAGTACCCTCGGTCTCTGAGGGAGGAGGCGATGCGCTGCCGCTCGCCTTCAAGGCGCCAGACGCTGAGTACGTCGCCCTTGCGGAGCTTCCGCTTACCCGTGTCCTCAAGGTCGAGGGAGTCGGGCGTGGTGATGCTGAGTCGGTAGTCGATGCTGTCGAGCCGTATCGGCTCGCTCATGGTGATGTCGTAGGCTACCTTGGCGGTGACGGAGTCCTTGTCGTAGATGATGCGGGGCACCACGGTGGAGCCAAAGAAGCCGTACTCCTCCAGCACCTGCTTCCCCACCTGGGCGCGGAGGGGAGGATTGACGGTGGAGATGAGGATCGGCTCGCTGCCAAAGTTTTTGTAGATCCATCGACCCAGCGGGTCGGTGGCATCGGCGAGGTTTTGGTGGATCCAGAAGGGGTAATTGAAGGGCAGCCTCGCTCTCGAGGAGCCAAAGAGGGAGCCATTGGGCTTGTAGGCGAGCACTCTATTGACGTCGGCCTTGGCAAGATGCATCTCCTCGATATTGGGCTCACCCTCTATCGACACCTTGCCCATCCCGGCGTAGAAGGTCTCCCCCTCGGGGATGTACCGCGAGACGGAGCAACCGACGGCGATGAGTAGGACGACGGCGGTGAGCAAGATCGAGGGACGAGGGGGGTAGTTTCTCATGGCTCCTCTTCTTTCTTCTTAGTTATCGGTAAGGGTTTCTCCATGACCAAGCTGTCAGAGAGTGCGGGTGTCTTCTTGCGGAGTGGGGACTCCTCCTCGATGATCAGGCTCTCCGGTGAGGGGATGTCGTCGTAGGTGGGTATGCTGTCGGTGGAGTGACCGAAGCGGAAGAGGTCCCTCAGGGAGTCGAGTCGGCGGCGGAGGACATAGCCGACACCGGTCTCGATCACCTCTCCCTCGAGGAAGTTCTCGTAATTCTTATTGTGGAAAAGGCGGAGATAGTGCGTGCCCGCACGATCGAGGCGGTACTCCATGCTGACGTTGTCGATGAAGGACTGCTCCATCCCGGCGGCAGCTGCACCGGTCATCACGCGCCCACCGACGACGACGCGGATGCGGTCGTTGAAGAAGCGCTTAGCGACCGAGTAGGTATAGTCCGTGCGCTCTCCAGCTGCGGTCTGGTCGTTGGTGATGCCGAAGTTGATGTCTGCGCGGAGCGACTCCCCGAGGAACGAATTGACCTGCGAGGTAAAGAGACCGGCGAGGGCGTTATTCACGATCGCATTATTATTTCCATTGCCGCCACTCCCGATCCCGCTGCCGAAGAAGTAGCCTGTCGTCAGGAGGATGATCGACTGTCGGGTCTGCTCCTCCTCGCTCATCGTGGCGAGGCGATTGCGGAGAGCGAAGTCCTTGGGCGCCGTAGTCTCGAAGCGGAGACCGAGGTCGCTGAGGGTATTCTCAGCGATGATCGAGACATTGAAGTCCACCGGACGGGACGCCTCCCCCTGCAGGGAGACGCGCGAGGAGACCTTGGCCGTGGCGCGGAAGTCTATGGCCGGCTTGGTGAGGTCGCCCGACCAGGTGAGGCGACTATTGTCATCGATGGTGAAGGTCCGGCTCACCGGCGGGATCTCCATCACCACCTCACCGTCGCGTATATTGTAGGTCCCGGTGAGCGTCATCGGTCCGTAGGGAGACATATCGAGATTGAGATCACCGCCGCCCACGACGGAGACCTTGGTCTGCTCCCCGGGCGAGAGGATGGCGGTGAAGCGTGCCGCCGGGTCGACATGCAGGTCGAGCGCCACGGTTATGCCGGATCTGGAGATCGAGTCGAGGCGACTCGTCTCAGCCACAAAGAGCGTGTCGGAGAAG
Organism: uncultured Porphyromonas sp.; assembly: GCA_947253195.1. Classification (GTDB taxonomy): domain Bacteria; phylum Bacteroidota; class Bacteroidia; order Bacteroidales; family Porphyromonadaceae; genus Porphyromonas_A. Next base: position 191 of record CAMXXM010000188.1, on the reverse strand, counting down.
TCGGTGAAGGTGACCAGATCCTTGTACCCCGATCTGCCGGAGAGCTGAGACTTAGGCGTGCGGTAGGTGAAGTTGGTATTCCCCAGGATGCTGACGCTCCCTCTGGCGGTGAGGTCGCTCGGATGACCGGAGATGTGGAGGCGGGTATTGGCGTTTATCCGTCCGTAGAGGAGGGTGGAGGAGGTCTCCTC
>CAMXXM010000187.1 GCA_947253195.1 uncultured Porphyromonas sp. | reverse complement strand
GATACTCGCGCGCCTCTGACTGAAGGATCGTGAGAAGTTTCTCGGGATCTGTGCGAAGGGAAACCTGCCAGTCGGGATAAATGATGAGGGAATCCATCTCTGACACCAGGTCGTGGGCAGAGTCCCTCTTGGATGCCAGCTCACCCCGAAGTGTCGCGAGGCTCTGTTTCGAACCGGAGACCTCGGCAACCAATTCTTTCAGCTTATGCGACTCCAGCGCCGACTTCTTCCCCTCCTCGTCCAGCTTCCGACGGAGCTGTCGGATCTCCGCCTGCGACCCATCTGCTCTCTCCTTTTGCTCGGTGAGAGCGCTTATCTCAGTGCGGGTGGCTGCGAGAATGGTCTTGACCTCTTCCATAGAGGTCCCACGACGAAGTCCCTCCCGAGTGATCTTCTGCTGATCATCTCTGCTCCTCCGGACAAGCTCCTCCTGCGTCTTCTTCTCGACAGTCAGCTGATCTTGTCGGGACTTAAGGTCGCCCCTTTTCTTCTTTGACTTCTCGTATTGCTCTTTAACCGGCTTGAGGAGCTCCTCAAACTCCCGATCGATCAACTCTGCATGTATCTCCTGACCGCAGACAGGGCAAAGATCCCCGGGAGAGAGACCTTGGCGTAGTCGCTTGGCAGCATCTCCCACTGCGTCTTCCGCCTTTTTCTTCAGCTCTTCATCTCGCCTGAGCACCTCCTCCGCTATAGCCAGTTCTGCAGCTAGCTTGTCCAGATCGACCCGTAGTTTGTCGAGTATCACTTCGCTCTCCAGTTTACGCTGCTGTAGTACATTGAACCGCTCCTGATCACGCAGCGCCTCAATGCGGTCGGCGATCCCCTCCGAATGGTGTCCATCGTACTCCCCTTCCTTCTCCTTCACTTGCCGGGTCAGCTCAGCAGCTTGGGCATCAAGTTCTCTTATGGAATGCAGCCTAGCCTTCTGCTCCGGACGAAGGTCTGCGAGGCTCTCCCGATCGGCTTTCCTCTCCCCCTTGATCACCTCTATCCGCGACCAAATACTGCGGAGCTTAGTAAGCGACTGCACGATCTGCTCCTCCCTGTCGTACATCGGTATCGCAGCAGAGCAGCCGGCAATCTCGTCATCCAGCCGTCCCATCTCCTCCTTACGTGCCTCAGCTTCATCGGTCAGTTGCTTCTCAGCAGTTAGTAATCCGGCAAAGAGACCCTCCAGTCGGGAGCGATCGGTCGCATACTTCCCAAGCGCATCCTCTAGGTCGCTGAGCTTCGCCAGACGGGTCTTGAGTTCACTCAGCGCGGTAATCTCACCATTTCGGGACTTGACCGTCTGCGTGTGCGCACGGATCTGCGCCTTAGTCTTCCACACGTCTTCGGGGGAGAGAATCTGAATGGCATCAATAGCTAACCTCTGTCTCTGGTACCTCTCCTTGTAGTGGTCTGCGATCCGGTAGATCTTCTTACCGTATTCTGAGCACTTCTCCATACCGGTGAGCCGCTCTAAGATCGAGGAGCGTGTGCCCTCGTCACTATAGAGAAACCGGGTAAAGTCGCCCTGAGCCAGCAAAACAGTCTGGGAGAAGTCTTTGTACGAGAGTCCGACAACCTTCTCGATCTCATCCTTCACCCCCTTGGAGATCACTTCACCATCTTTATTGACGAGAGACCTTTGGGGTGGCTGGAGGGCTCCGTCGTGCTTACCTCTGGCACGACGAATCCCCCATGTGGCCTTGTACTCGTCCTTGGAAGTGGTCGTAAATGTGAGACAGCAGGAGGCATACGCGGTGCCACGTCGCATCAGCTGAGCGACGTCACCCGAGCTGTACTCCTCCCCACCGGAGGTATACTTCTCTGACTTACTCCGACTAAGACGAGGACTGCACCCATAGAGGGCGAGGCAGATCGCATCGAGGATGGTCGACTTACCGGCGCCGGTATTGCCACAGATAAGCACGAGACCACTTGATCCCAAGTCCTTCTCAAAGTCTATCCTCGCCTCCTCAATGGAGAGGAGGTTGTGGATCTCTAAGGTTTTCAGTCGTATCATATCGCGATCCCTTCTTGCTTACATACTTCATCAATGGTACCGAAGAGGTCAAGCAGCTCCTTTCGCCCCTCCTCGGAGAGGTCCGTATGGTCCTCCAGGTACATCTCCACAATCCTCTGCGGGGAGTAGGTATTCAGCTCGTCCGGGCTGACCATCCGCTGCGCCACTCTCTCCGCTGCCACCGACTCAGGGTACTCCACCTTGACCGTGCAGTACCGAGCACTCTTCCCATCGAGAGCCTTAGTGGCCTGCTCGAGGTAGTCAAAGGGGAGTGGCTCGTCCCCCTTCACGTGGAGCCGGATGTATGCCTGCTCATCAGCGTCCATGGTGCGAAGCCGATCGATTGCCTCACCATAGGTGACCGCATTCTCAGGCAGGGTGAGAAGTGGGCGGAGGGTCTTCATCTGTCGGAAGTCGACCCTTGGTGCCTTCCCCTTATCCGGCTCCACCACCAGCACACCATGCTCCGCCGGCTCGTCAAAGGAGATCGGCAGCGGCGAACCGGAGTAGTGAGCCTGATCGCTCAACTGCTGTCGCCTGTGGATATGCCCCAGCGCCAGGTAGTCGTATCCGGTACCCATGCCAGAGAGGGGCATCGCCTCGCTGCCTCCCACGATGTCACGGGGCTGGCGGGTGCCATTGAGCTGCACGCCGGACAGGTAGAGGTGCGCCATCAGGACCGTCGGCAGGCTCTCACGGCTCAGCTGCTCGCTTACCCTCTGGAAAAAGCTCTTCTGTCGCTCCTCTACCTTATCACTCTCTTGGTGGGGAAAATTGGCAGGGTAGCAGAAGGGGATCGCCATCACCACCCCTTTTCCCTCGATCTCAATGCGATTGCGCTCAAGGGTGGGGTCGATCGTGCCTATCAGGTGGATCCTGTGGGAGAGCCAGGGCGGTGCGGCAGCCTCCAGCCTGAGGCCGCTATCGTGATTGCCCGCCGTGAGGATGATCTCCGTCTCGGGAGAGGCTTCGTGGAGGCTCAGCAGGGCGGTATTGAGTTGCTTGACAGCGGCATTGGAGGGCATGTACGAGTCGTACACGTCTCCACTCACCAAGAGCGCATCAGGCTGCTCTTCCTTCATCAGATCGGCAAGCTGAGAGAAGAAGTAGTCAAACTCCTCCTCCCGGTCATATCCGTAGAGCTCATGCCCGACATGCCAGTCGGCGGTGTGAATAATCTTCATAGGGTGCAGGTCTAAGGTGTCAGTAAATATAGCGAAAAGAGCCGTCTCCCTCCACACCAATGAGGATCCCGACAGGGGTGACGCATTTGAGCATTAGGGTAATCATATGCCAAGGGGGCTTATCCGTGAGGCACCCGTAAGGTGCTTCGTCTTCCACACTCTTCACAATGAGTTGAATGCCTTCTGTGAAGCTCAAATGCGTCACCACCCGGAGTTTCATCCCCTCGGGACTGCAGTTTCATCCCTATGGGACTGCAGTTCCATCCCTACGGGACTGGAGTCTCTCCCACAAGAGATTAGGATCGTCCGGCTGCGTGGTACCCCGGCAGAGGTGCTTTCTTCTTAGTTGTAAAGCTCAAATGCGTCACCCCTGA
>CAMXXM010000186.1 GCA_947253195.1 uncultured Porphyromonas sp. | reverse complement strand
GGAGTACATTGACTGGAGGCACCCGGAGAATAATATCTACGAGCTGGCGGAGGAGGTGACCGTACGCTGCAGTGGCGGGAGCAGCTCTACACGCCGACCCGACATGGTGCTGTATGTCAATGGCATTGCACTCGTGGTGCTGGAGCTGAAGCGCTCGTCTGTCTCTGTGAAGGAGGGCATCCGACAGAGCTACCGCAATCAGCAGACGGGCGAGATACCACAATTCTTCACGACGGTCCAGCTGGTGCTGGCCGGCAACAGCAGCGAGGGACTCTACTACGGCACGACAGCCACGGAGGAGAAGTACTTCCTCAAGTGGAAGGAGATGACAGGCGAGAGCAAGGATCTCAAAGGAATATTCCCGATGTATGGGGAGGTGAAGGATGACTTGCTCCGCGGATGGCTGCAGATGGTGACACCGTGGAGGCTCCTGGAGCTGATCCATGATCTAATCATCTATGATGGTGGTATTAAGAAGATATGCAGACCCAACCAATACTTTGCCATCAAGGCAGCCCAGCAACGTATATACAGGGGAGGCGAGAGTGGCATCATATGGCACTCTCAAGGCTCGGGCAAGAGCCTACTGATGGTCTGGCTGGCTCGGTGGATAAGAGAGAATATTGGCGACAGCCGTGTGGTCATCATTACCGATCGTGATGAGCTCGACAAACAAATCACTCAAGGACTGCGGAAGAGTGGTCAGATACCGGAGAACTACCAAACGAGTGACTACCAGGCAACCAGTGGCAATGACCTGCTCCAGAAGCTCAATAGCCCTACTCCATGGATTATCACGACGCTGATCCATAAGTTTGTCCCCTCCGTAGTGCGAGACGATGAGGCTAAGAGCGAGTGGGAGAAGAAGATCAAGCGGTCGCCTGAGATGTGGATGGAGGAGGTGAGCGACAATATTGAGCAGCTCTTTGGCGGGGGCTTTCGCCCCAAGGGAAACCTCTATGTCTTCGTAGATGAGTGCCACCGTACCCAGGGGGGTATCTTACACAAGGCGATGCGTAAGATTATGGGCAACGATGTGATGCTGATAGGCTTTACCGGCACGCCGCTCTTGTCGGGTGAGGAGAAGAGACGGATCAGCAGTCAGGAGACATTTGGCAGGTATATCCATACGTACCGCTTTGATGAGGCTGTAGAGGATGGTGTCGTGCTGGACCTGAGGTACGAGGCTCGTGATGTGCCACAGAGGCTTGGCGATGAGGAGAAGATGGAGCTGCTATTTGAGACAAAGACCAGGGGGCTTAATCCATCAGCCAAAGAGAAGCTAAAGAAGCGGTGGGCCAACCTGAAAGGCATCTATAGCAGCGAAGAGCGAATCAAGAGGATCGTAGGAGACATCCTCTTTGATATGGATACTAAGCCCGCTCTGGCAAAAGGGTATGGCAATGCGATGCTGGTGTGTGATAGTATCTATGAGTGCTATAAGTACTGGACCGTCTTTGATCAAAATGAATATGGTCAGAAGTGTGCTGTCGTCACGAGTTACGAGCCAATAGCAGAGCTCAGTAATAGCTTTACCGGGGAGAGGAAGACGGAGGAGCAATTTAAGTACGACACTTGCTTGAGGATGTTGGGTGGAAGGCAGCCGGCGGACTTTGAGGAGCTGGTGAAGAAAAGGTTTATCGAGGAGCCGGGGGAGATGAAACTCCTGATCGTCTGCGATAAGCTCCTTACAGGATTTGATGCTCCCAGCGCCACCTATCTCTATATGGATAGGAAGCTGGTGGATCATAATCTCTTCCAGGCAATATGCCGTGTCAATAGAGTCAATGGGGAGTTGAAGAGCTACGGCTATATCATTGACTACAAGAAGCTTTTTGAATTCATCAATCAAGCCATAGAGGATTACACAAATGGTGAGAGTACGGAGAGTGGATTTGAGAAGAGTGAGATTGCTACGCTGATGAAGGGGCGGCTCGAGCAGGGCAAGAAAGAGCTGGATGAAGCACTGAAAGCTGAGCAGATGCTCCTGCAGGGGATCTCGCCCACAGGCAAACAGGAGGAGTATTTTGCTTACTTCTGCTATGAGCCGGATGCCGATGAGGAAGAGAGGCAGGCCCAAGTGATAGAGTTTGGGACGAGGCGTGACACGTTCTATGACATGACCCATCGCTTAATACGTAGATACACCGACCTGGCAACTGTGATGGAGGATGCCGGATATAGCGAAGTCGAGAGTAAATCCATCCATCAAGAGGTACAGGATTACTACAACCTCCTGAAGGCGGTGCAACTTCGCAGCAGCGACTATGTGAATATGGCAAGGTATGATGCAGAGATGCGTTATCTGCTGGATCAGTATATCGACGCTGATCGAAGTGAGGTGCTGGAGGAGATGAATGACTTCTCTTTCCTTGACTTGATTGTCAAGGAGGAGGAGGATTACACAGTGGAGGAAAAGAACGAAAAGGCACTTGGTGGTCAGGAGGGTGTTGCGGAAACTCTGGTAGCCAACAGTCGTAGGGTAATCAATCGCAAGCGGGAGCAAAACCCCGCTGAGTATGAGCGTCTCTCTGATCAGCTCAAGCGATTGCTCAAGGAGATGAGGGAGGGAATACTGGAGTATAAGGATTTTCTAAGGCAGATCGTGGAGATCAACGAGGCTCTAAGGCATGATAAGGAGTCCATTGATCCTCGGATCAATAGCGACTTGAAGAAGGCCCTTTACGATAATCTTGATAATAACGTGGATCTGGCACTGAAGGTCAATGAGACAGCTGTAACGTATGCCGCACCGGGATTTGAGGACAACCCTAACTTTAGTAGATCACTGAGGATGAGGCTTGACGATGCGCTACAAGGAGATCAGGAGAAATCGGAGATAGTCTATAAAATCATCGTAGCCCACAAGGAGCAAATCAAGAAGGAGCGAGATGATCATTGATGGCGTAGAGGTAGAGGTGACGCGGAAGGAGATCAAGAACCTGCATCTCTCCGTGTATCCTCCCGATGGGAGGGTGCATGTATCTGCGCCATCCTATCTGGATGAAAAGGACATACATACCTTTGTCATCTCTAAGTGGGAGTGGGTATGCAGACAGAGGGAGGAGATAGCCACACAGGCAAGGCAAGACAAGCGGGAGTACAAGAGTAGTGAGAGCCACTATCTGCTGGGGGAGAGGTATCGCCTGAGGGTAAAGGAGGTGCCCAATACAGTACACTTCGTGGAGCGAAGAGGAGAGTGGCTGGTGATGCGTGTGCAGCCGCTGACGACAAAGCGGAATAGAGAGCTATTGCTACAAGAGTACTATCGTGACGTCCTCAAAGCCTTGCTGGATGAGATGGTACCTCGATTGGCTAAGAAGCTTGGCGAGGAGGGGGTAACCTGGGAGGTCCGACTAATGAAGCGTAAGTGGGGGAGCTGCACCACTAAGAGACGTCACTTGATACTCAATCTGGAGCTGGCTCGAGTACCTGTCCCCTGCATTGAATATGTGGTAATCCACGAGCTGTGCCACCTCGTGGTGCCTAATCATAATAAACTCTTTATCAGGCTGCTAACAGAGCGATTGCCTATGTGGCAGGAGCGCCGCACAGAGCTCAACGCCTTTATCGCCCTTCCGATGGATGGTTGGACGAGATACT
>CAMXXM010000185.1 GCA_947253195.1 uncultured Porphyromonas sp. | reverse complement strand
ACATCAATCCCCTCACCTACCTCAATATCATCATGCGGATGGTCTACCTCAAGGGGAGCACCCTCACCGACCTCCGGCTCTACTTCGCCGCCCTCACGGCGATCGGCCTCGTCAACGCCCTCCTCGCCGTCCTCACCCACCGCAAGCGCCAATAACCCCCCTCTCTGAGAGAGATCGCTAATACCGATATTAGTAATTTCTTTTACCGATATTAGTGATCTCTAATATCGGTAAAAGAAAAGGGGCTGCGGACGACGGATCTCTCCCATTTACCTGCATGGTAAAAGACGACGTGCTTCACCCGGATCTCCGAGACTCCGTCGGAGGTCCGGTAGAGGGTGTCACACTCCACGGAGGACCGCAGATTCTTCTTCATCGTTGGCATGAATCATCGTGTGAACCTTGATTTCCCCCTTCTTTTTGCCTTCCCCGGGGTGTCTTCCGATGCCATTGAAAATCAGATCGGAGAACAGGGAAATAGTTGTGGAGTCGATGATCTGAAGCGGTTTGAGCCATTTCTTTTCCTCGTGCCTCCTGCCGGGTCGACTGTCCGATGAAGGGAGATGAAGTCAGCCCTTTCTCCACCCGCTTTGACAGCCTATTATCGTATGGCATTATTTGCAAAGGTCTCTGTCTTCGGGAAAATGGGTAATTTTGCAGGGTAGAGGGTATGTGTAATGCTAAGAGACTAATGGATTAAAGACATGATAGAGACACCTTTCATCAAAGCCTACGAGAAGTCGTTTGCAGACTCCTGGGCGCTGGCTGCGCTGACCAATTACGACACCGGTAAGACCTTTAGCTACGCCGACGTGGCGAGGGGGGTGGCACGCACGCAACTGCTTCTCAAGGCCCTTGAGGTCAAGAAGGGGGAGCGGGTGGCGCTCATCGGTGAGGACTGCGCTGAGTGGTGTATCCACTGGCTCGGCATCGTTACCTACGGAGCCGTCATCGTGCCGATCCTGCCTGCTTTTACGGCCGAGGATGTGGAGGAGATCATCAACCACTCCGATGCGGTGGCGGTCTTCACTGACGTTGACCACCGTCAGCGCCTATCAATTGACCATCTCCCCATGGTCCGTGCCTTCGTCGACATTGTGTCGGGCAACGTCGTTCCCGAGATGACCCGAGAGGAGCAACTCCATAACATCGACGTGGAGGCTCTCTTCACCGAGCGCTACCCCGCCGGCTTCACCAAGGAGGACATCCACTACGACGGGGTCTCCAATGAGGATGTCGTCCTCCTGACCTATACCTCAGGCACCTCCGGCTCCAGCAAGGGCGTGATGATCACGGCGAATAACCTGATTGCCAATGTGGTTGCAGCTCAGGAGAAGAAGGTCGAGATGCCGGGAGACGTGCTCCTCTGCTTCCTCCCCAATGCGCACGCCTTCTCCCTCGCCTTCAACGTCCTCCTGCCACTCTCCGTCGGCGGACACGTCTTTATCCTGCGCTACAAGCCTACTCCATCGGTCCTCGTCAAGGCGATGAAGGAGGTACGCCCCCACGTGATCCTCTCCGTGCCACTCGTGCTGGAGAAGATCTACGCCAAGGCGATCCTCCCCAAGATCGAGGGCAATATGATGGCTCGCCTCGCACTTAAGATCCCGCTGCTGAATAAGGCGATCTACGGCAAGGTAGGCGATACGCTGCGGGAGACCTTCGGTGGGCGACTAAAGTTCTTCATCGTCGGTGGCGCCGCACTCAATGACGAGGTCTCCGACTTCCTGATGAAGGCGGGCTTTCCCCTCACCGTCGGCTACGGCATGACCGAGTGCGCCCCGCTCATCAGCTACATAGAGCCCAAGCGCTACCGCCACGGCAGTGTCGGCAAGATCATGTCGATGATCCAGGAGGTGCGCATCGCCAAGGCGGATCACGTCGAGGAGGACGCCGAGGGACACGAGGTGGGCGAGATCCAGGTCCGCGGGGAGAATGTCTGCAAGGGATACTACAAAAATCCTGAGGCCACCACGGCCCTCTTCACCGCCGACGGCTGGCTCCGCACCGGAGACCTCGGCTACTTCGACAAGGACAAGTACCTCTACATCTCCGGACGCATCAAGGCGATGATCCTTACCTCCAATGGTGAGAACGTCTACCCCGAGGCGATCGAGGAGAAGTACAACATCCACCCCTACGTCGCCGAGTGCGTCGTCGTGCAGCGAGGTGAGCGTCTCGTCGCTGTGATCTACCCCGACTACGCCGTCTTGGAGAAGGAGCAGAAAGAGCCTAAGGCAGCACTAGAGGAGGTGCGCAAGCAGATCAATACCCTCCTCAACCCCTACCAGCAGATCACCGAGGTGGAGCTCCGCGAGGAGGATTTCGAGCGCACGCCCAAGATGAGCGTCAAGCGCTACCTCGTCAAGTAAGCCTCCCCCAAGGAGCCATTTAATTAGGTATACAGAGGTCGCAAGGTAGGGTCGCCAATCCCCTACCTGCGACCTCTCTCTGTTGCCATCCGACCACCCCACCCTCCTCGGTCGAGTCGAGTCGGGTCGGGGAGGGGAGGATGGAGCAGAACGGGTCGGTCGTCAGGCAGAAGATCGGCTGTCCGGTAAAATGGCTGTTTTCGCCTCTGGTTTGGTTGTATTATTTGTTACCTAAGACAACCACTGAAGGGTGACTCCGGAAAATGAAGGCAGCCCTTTCCCCATCCCCTCCGACAGACTCTTATCGGGCAGAAATGATTGAAAATCATCAACCGGCGGACTGCATCCGCAGGGATGCCCGCTCCATAGGCATCGGCCGAGCCATGGCGGTGTAGACCGATGTGTACAACACCTTGATAGACATCAGATAGATCACAGTGGAAGCTCGTACGCGCCCCCCGGCACCCAGCACAAGCGTATCTCCCGCCGGTCCCCCACCCTACCCGGCTATATGCCCGACATCTTGGTATTTCACTGAGAGGGGTAAGCCCTTCTCTCAGCCGGTCTGCTCGGCTGAGCCTTACGGCTGCATGCGCTGCAGGGCGTCATCCAGCGCACGGATGACGGTGGGATCGGTCTCGCAGGTGCGGAGGGCTCTGAGATCATCCCGGTAGCGGAGATAGGTGGTCTCTCCCAGCCAGCGGACAGCTGCAGACCGCACGAGAGGAGACTCGTCGTAGAGGAGACCCTGGATCCAGCCCTTGGCACTCCAGGAGTTCATCTTCATCAGCGTGTCCAGTACTTCGACCTTCTTCTCCGGTGCAGCATAGAGGAGCAGGTCGTAGGCATCGCTCTCATACTGACGGCGCTCCTCATTCATCTTGATCTCTCTCCCGAAGTGATCCGGGTCGATAAACTTACGATCGATCTGCTCAGGGACCTCTGAGGAGGCAACGAGGTGAGCCATCCGGGGGATCATCCACTGCATGCCGGCGGTATTCTCGGGGTGACCGATGACGGAGAGGGTCTTGCCCACTCCATAGGAGCCGGTGATGATGAAGGGCTTACCATTGGTCACCCCACCAGGGACGCCATACTCGTGGACATCGCTCTCCATGGTGGCGAGTGAGGTGTAGGTGATCTCGCCCTTGTCGTCAGGGACCAGCACCGGTCCCTCGTAGTACATTATATATAGTGTATCCCTGTCTCTTATACACATCTCCGAGCCCACGAGACCGTT
>CAMXXM010000184.1 GCA_947253195.1 uncultured Porphyromonas sp. | reverse complement strand
CTCCACCGGATGTCCGATGGAGACCTCTTTTATTGAATCTATTTGCTTCTCAGTCGCGTGGTGCCAAGTTGAGGCGAGCAAAGGACTCAGGCCGGTGGAAGTCCGGCTCAGCACTATGGATAGGCTGCCACGAGGCGAAGTGGGGGATTACTGTCTCGTCACCGCACTTGTAGAAATTACCCTCTATGTGGTCGGGGATCTGCGAGCTCCGGATGAGTCCGAGGATGCGCCAGCTGATCTTGGCAGAGACCCAGAAGCTCTGGATCCCCTGTCTCTGCTCAAAGACTGTGTCCCTCCGCTCGCTGGCAGCTCGCCTGATCTCCAGGTAGTCCTCAGGGGTCAGTTGCTCGCTCTCCTCCCGACTGAGGCGATGTGAGGCATCGCAAGCTCCGATGCAATTGAACTCGAAATTGTAGTACCGATCCTCACCCGGCATACGGAGGAAAGCCTCCACGCAGCTGTCCAAGTGGACCCGCCCTCCGTCCTCTGAGATAGTGGCCTTGAGCCCACGCCCTCGGCTGTAAAACCTTAGGTAAAGCCCTGTGTCAGTGTAGGCGAGATCGACGCAGGTCAAGGGCATATACCCGTACTGTGCAGGCCAGTTATTGGTCATAATGGGCAGCCTAAGCGCCTTCTCCTCCATAAGTACTTCGTTGGAGGTGAGGTCTAAGGCATCCAAGACGGGTAGGAAAGGGATAATAGGTGTGTCGTGTGTCATGAGGAGAAGTATGATAAAGGATGACGGTCTATTTTTTCTCAACATCATCGCTACCATAATGGCGCGCGTAGTGTCGGCAGTAGTCAGAGATAGGGCAGGTGGGGCAGTGAGGGCTGCGCGCAAAGCAGATCTGTCGCCCATGGAGGATGAGCCAGTGGTGGATGCGATTCCAGTACTCCCTCGGGATGCGACGCATGAGCGACTGCTCCACCTTGAGTACGTTATTGGCTGTCTGTGGGACCAGCCCGATGCGCCTGGAGACGCGATAGACGTGGGTGTCAACGCCAATCCTCGGCTCTCCGATGATTACGGAGAGGTAGACATTGGCAGTCTTCCGACCAACCCCCTGGAGGCTCATCAGCTCCCTCAGCGTCTCGGGCACTTTCCCGCCAAAGTCCTGCACGATCGACTCTGCGGACTGCTTAAGGTAGCGTGCCTTGCTATTGGGGTAGGTGACGCTCCGGATATAGCTTAGGATCTCCTCCTCTGATGCTCGGGACATCTCAAGGGGCGTAGGGTAGGCGGCAAAGAGAGCGGGTGTGACCATATTGATCCGCTCGTCGGTACACTGAGCAGAGAGCAGGACGGCGACCAAAAACTGGTATGGCGTGCCGTAGTGCAGTGCCGTCTGTGGGTGAGGATTGGCAGTCTCAAATCGCTCAATCACCCCGTCTACTCGCTCCTTGATTGTCATCACTTCTCGCTCTGGAATTGACTGAGGAATCGCAGGTCGTTCTCAGAGAAGAGTCGCAGGTCGTCGACGGTGTACTTCAGGTTGGTGATCCGCTCGATGCCCATACCGAGGGCAAAGCCGGTGTAGCGATGTGAGTCTATCCCACAGGCCTCGAGGACATTGGGGTGGACCATGCCGCACCCGAGGATCTCAACCCAGCCGGTGTGCTTGCAGAAGGAGCAACCCTTTCCCCCACAGAGGTTGCACGATATATCCATCTCCGCACTCGGCTCGGTGAAGGGGAAGTAGGAAGGTCTCAGGCGGATCTGCGTCTCGGGTCCAAACATCTCGTGGGCGAAGTGGAGAAGAACCTTACGCAGATCAGTAAAGGTCACGTGCTTATCAATATAGAGTGCCTCCACTTGGTGGAAGAAGCAGTGCGCCCGCGCTGAGACCGCCTCATTACGGTACACTCTGCCCGGGCAAATGATACGGATAGGTGGCTCCTGCTCACCCATTACCCGTGTCTGTACGGACGATGTATGGGTCCTGAGTAGGATCTGAGGGTCGTGGCTGACAAAGAACGTGTCCTGCATGTCACGTGCCGGGTGATCGGGAGGGAAGTTGAGAGCCTCAAAGACGTGCCAGTCGTCCTCCACCTCGGGCCCTACAGCGATGCTGAATCCGAGGTGACCGAAGATCCGGATGATCTCATCGCGAACGAGATTGAGCGGGTGGCGACCTCCTGTAGGTATTTGGGCAGCTGAGCGCGATAGATCGAGGTCTAAGAGCCTGGACGACTCGCTCGCTAGGTCGAGAGATGCTCGGAAGGTCTGAAACGTCTCCTCCGTGATCTGCTTCAGCTCATTGATCAGGATGCCGATCTCACGCTTGTCCTCCTTGGGTACGGACTTAAAGTCTGAGATCACCTCATTGAGGGCTCCCTTACGGCTGATATATTTGAGTCGGAGGGACTCGTACTCTTCCTCCGTTGTAGGCTGAGGTAGGGCTTGGATCTCCTCCCTCAGCTGCTTGATCTTATCTTGTAACATACGTTCTGCCAATTGAGGGTGCGCTCTATCATTATTAGGATCGATACCCTCTTTAATAACGGTTCAGTAGCAAAATTACCTATAAATATTAGAATAACTAAGACTACATGGCGATACCTTGCAGGATTAGTGTGGATGTCGTACCTTTGTAACGATATATTCCAGAGGGGATGACAGGATTTGACAGCATGTAGAGTCGACCTGTGTAAGCACGTAGTGTAGGTTATCCGGCACTCTAACTCGGGTAGCGAACTTTTTAACTGGCGAAAATAACTACGCTCTCGCAGCGTAAACCTTAGGGTTTACTGCTTTTTTCGCTTGAGCAATTGCTCGCGGCGAGACATCACCCAAGGTCCGTGATCCCGAGGTGGCTTGATCAGGTGGTGCTGAAGTATCGGGAAGGGTTGTCGGTGCGTCTCTCATCGGCAACGACACTTAAGAGACTAAGCGTAGGAGTCGGTTGCTCTGTCCTTCCTCCCGCGTCGAAAATCCGATCAGAGCTAAACGTGTAGAAAGCAGTTTGGTTCCATGTTTGGACGAGGGTTCGAATCCCTCCATCTCCACACAGAAAGCCCGCTCATGCAAGGTTACGCCTGTATGAGCGGGCTTTTATGCGTCCAAATAATACCGGGGGTTGCACTCTGTCGGATATGCTTGTGAGCTATTACTTTGACAGAAGAGGAGCATTAGTGGGGGTGACTAAATAAACATTCCTCTGATCCTGAGTGGGTCAGGATCAGAGGAATGTATGTCTGTAAAATGACTGGTTGTAGCCTCTTTGCTCGCCCATTGCAGCCCAAGTGGCATCAGCTGAGTGACCCCGGGGAGAATCGAACTCCCATCTAAAGTTTAGGAAACTTCCGTTCTATCCGTTGAACTACAGGGCCTATTTTGCTTATCTTTGCGTGCAAAGGTACGATAAAAAGGGGTATTCCCTATAGATTTCTTTTCTGAAATGAATCATAGTAAGGTCTCTAAGCGGGTGTGGATATGGATCACCATCCTGATCATCTGCATCTTAGCTGCTCTCTCCTGGTGCTACTATCGTATCACCGGGATGGCCTCATACAATATGGACGGGGATGCGCCTGTCTCGCTTTACGTCTATCCCGGCGATGATTGGGGGGCGGTCGCAAGCAAGCTCGGGGAGACTACCTCCGTGAGGCATGAGAGAGCGCTTGCCCTTATCGGTTTGCTCGGGGCT
>CAMXXM010000183.1 GCA_947253195.1 uncultured Porphyromonas sp. | reverse complement strand
TTATTGCCGTGACGTCCTGCCATCTTATCACCCACCTGGATCTTACGCTTCTTGGCGATAAGCACCTTGGCATTTTGGATCACGCCATTGGGGAGCTCGTCACCGATGGTGGCGTCAAATTGCTTACGGTAGTAGCGGCTCTCGATTACCTTGGACTCGTGGAGGTAATTGATGATCAGGTCAGCGATCAGCTGATTGTCATGCTCGTCAGAGGTCCAGCCCTCGGGCACCACCTCCTCGTAGATGATCTGCTTGAGCACGGGACCGGTGATCTTGACTCCCTTGGCGACCACAGTGGTGCCGACGTAGTCCTTGATCCCCTGGCTGACCTTGCGATTGGTCAGCTTGCCGAGCTTGGTGAGGAAGAGCTTCATGAGCTGATCCTGCTCCTTCTCCTGCTCCTCGTCGAGGTGCTGCTTGAGGTCACGGATCGTCTTGCGGCTGTTGCCGGTCTTGACGGCACGTGAGTAGAGATGGGTGTCGATCACGACGCCGCTGAGTGAGGGATCAGCCTTGAGCGAAGCGTCCTTCACGTCGCCCGCCTTCTCTCCGAAGATGGCAAAGAGAAGCTTCTCCTCCGGGGTGGGGTCGCTCTCGCCCTTAGGGGTGATCTTACCGATCATGATGTCTCCCGGGTGGACGTGTGCACCGACGCGGATGATACCATTGGCATCCAGCTCGCGGGTGGCGTCCTCACTGACATTGGGGATATCGTTGGTCAGTTCCTCCATACCGCGCTTGGTGTCGCGGACCTCGAGATTGTACTCGTCGACGTGGACGGAGGTGAAGAAGTCCTCGCGGACAAGGCGCTCATTGATGACGATGGCGTCCTCGTAGTTGTACCCCTTCCACGGCATATAAGCGGCGAGGATGTTACGTCCTAGGGCGAGCTCACCACGCTCGGTGGCGAAGCCCTCGGTGAGGATCTGTCCGGCAGTGACGCGATCGCCCTCCATCACTATCGGGCGCTGATCGACGGTGGTACTCTGGTTCGTCCGGCGCCACTTGGAGAGGTGGTACTCGGTCACCTCGTCAGCGAAGCGGACAAACTGCTCATCCTCGGTGTAGTCGTAGCGGATGCGGATCTTATTGGCATCGACATACTCGACCACGCCATCCCGCTCAGCCATCACCTGAGAGCGACCATCACGCACCATCGGCCCCTCGAGACCGGTGCCGACGATAGGCGACTCTCCGTGGAGGAGCGGCACAGCCTGACGCATCATGTTACTACCCATGAGGGCACGGTGCGCATCATCGTGATCGAGGAAGGGGATCAGTGCGGCAGCGATGGAGCAGATCTGCATCGGCGCCACGTCGATGAGGTCTACATCCTCGGCATCCACGACGGGGAAGTCTGATCCGTGACGGCTCTTGATCTGGCCGTCGAGGAGAGTCCCGTCGTCACCGATATTGGGGGTGAATTGCGCCACCGTCATATCCTCCTCCGCCTCGGCGGTGTAGTACTGGACACCGGTCTTGCTGAAGTCCACCTTGCCGCCATCGACCTTGAAGTACGGTGTGGCGAGGAAGCCCATGTCGCTCACCTTGGAGTAGACACAGAGGGAGGAGATCAGACCGATATTGGGACCCTCAGGGGTCTCGATCGGGCAGAGACGGCCATAGTGGGTGTAGTGGACGTCTCGCACCTCAAATCCTGCACGGTCACGACTGATACCGCCCGGGCCGAGCGCCGAGAGACGACGCTTGTGGGTGATCTCTGCCAGAGGATTGGTCTGGTCCATAAACTGGGATAGCGGGTTGGTCCCAAAGAAGGAATTGACCACGCTGCTGATCGTCTTCGAATTGATCAGATCGACAGGGGTGAAGACCTCATTGTCCCGCACATTCATACGCTCGCGGACCGTACGGGCTATGCGAGCGAGACCGACGCCAAACTGCTGATAGAGCTGCTCGCCGACGGTGCGGACGCGGCGGTTGCTCAGGTGGTCGATGTCATCGATGTTGGCACGACCATTCTTCAGCTTCACAAGATAGTCGATGATGGCGACGATATCCTCATTGGTGAGGATCTTCGTATCCTCGGGGATATCAATGTCCAGCTTGTGATTGATACGCTAGCGACCGACATCGCCGAGGTCGTACCGCTTGTCAGAGAAAAAGAGATTGTTGATGACCTCCTGAGCGGACTGCTCGTCCATAGGGTCCTGGCTGCGGAGCTGACGGTAGATATGGTAGACCGCCTCCTTCTGAGAGTTGGAGGGGTCCTTCTGCAGCGTATTGGTGATGACACTATAGTCGAGTCCGGACTCAGACTCTCTCTCGAGGAGCATCGTCTTGGGCGCATTCTTGAGGTCAAGGATCGCCTGGATATTCTCCTCCGTAAGCTCTTCATCTCGATCGACCACTACATTGTAGCGCTCCATGGAGACTACTTCACCCGTTTCCTCATCCACGAGATCCTCTACCCACGTATCGAGGATACGTGCGGCTACCTTACGACCGATGTTTTTCTTCAGGTTGGTCTTGGTCACCTTCACCTCCTCGGCGATGCCGAAGAGACTCAGGATATCCTTATCAGTCTCGTAGCCGATGGCTCTCAGCAGAGTGGTCACGGGCAGCTTCTTCTTGCGATCGATGTAGGCGTACATGACGTTATTGATGTCTGTCGCAAACTCGATCCAAGATCCCTTAAAGGGAATGATACGGGCGTTGAAGAGCTTGGTGCCGTTGTTGTGCACGCTCACCGAGAAGAATACTCCCGGAGAGCGGTGCATCTGCGACACCACCACTCTCTCAGCGCCGTTGATAATAAAGCTACCTGCAGGCGTCATATAGGGGATCTGCCCCAGGTAGACGTCCTGAATAGAAGTATCAAAGTCCTCATGCTCAGGATCTGTACTATACAGCTTGAGCTTCGCCTTGAGAGGGACAGTATAAGAGAGCCCCCTGCTCAGACACTCCTCAATGGTGTACCTGGGAGGATCCACGAAGTAATCCAAAAACTCGAGGACGAAGTTATTTCTCGTGTCGGTGATTGGAAAGTTTTCCAGGAATGCTTGGTACAGTCCCTGGCTCTTCCGCTTACCGGCAGGCATATCCAGCTGCATAAAGTCCTTGTACGACTTGAGCTGAATGTCGAGAAAGTCCGGGAAGGGTAATGGATGCTTGGAAGAGGCAAAGCTGACTCTCTCAGGCTTATATTGTGAGGACATAAAATTCTTTAATTCAAGGAGTAGTAAAAGACACGAAAAGGTTAAGAACCTGCCGGTAATGGCCGGTCCTTAACCCTTCACCCGACTCTACGAGAGAGTCAGGGATAGTAAGTGAGGATTACTGAAGCTCAACAGTAGCTCCGGCCTCCTCAAGGGTCTTCTTAAGAGCCTCAGCGCTAGCCTTGTCCATATCCTTCTGGACAACAGAGGGAGCACCGTCGACAAGCTCCTTAGCCTCCTTGAGACCAAGCCCGAGAGCGGTCTTGACAACCTTGATGACCTGGAGCTTAGAAGCACCGGCGTCCTTCAGGTTTACGTCAAAAGAAGACTTCTCGGCAGCTGCCTCACCGGCACCTGCAGCAGCAGGACCGGCTACTGCTACAGCGGCAGCAGCGGGCTCGATGCCGTACTCATCCTTAAGGATCTGTCTCTTATACACATCTGACGCTGCCGACGAAACCTTATGGGTGT
>CAMXXM010000182.1 GCA_947253195.1 uncultured Porphyromonas sp. | reverse complement strand
TCGTTGCGGAAGGGATCCAGGGAGTAGAAGTCCGGCATCACGCAGCCTTGCAGGTACTCCGGGAAGGAGTCGTTGAGGAAGCGGTGCTCGTTCTTCGTCTTCACCTCGTCGATCGGGTAGCGATAGATCGGGAGTCCTTCGTAGAGGGTCAGCTTATTCAGCGCATTCTCCACGTGCGTCCTGAGACGGTCGCGGTCGTGGTGGAGAGCGGTGCGGGCCTCGGGATAGAGCTTGTAGAAGATATTGAGCAGATCTTCAGCTCCGAGATTGACATCGCTCTCATAGGAGATGGTCATCTGAAGGAGTGATATGCCGGTGAAGGCGCCCTCATCGATCAGCTTCTGGAGCAGATCTCTGCGGCGACGAGCGAAGCAGGAGTTGATCACGGCGTACTCGGAGGCGTTGATCAACTTGTGTTGCCAGGGGAAAGTCTCCCGGAGCTTCAGAATCTCCTCCACGGCACGATCGAGGTCACCTAACAGCAGGTGGCGCTCCAGACCATTGTAGTAGAGGAAGACGTAGCCCCACTTGCCGCTCTTGTCCTTGCGGGTGAGCCAGTCGAGGTACTCATACCTCTGCTCCGGGGTGAGCTCAAGGTAGGAGGGGGAGTACTTCAGTCTCCCGCCTTCGCCCTCGCTGATCGGTGCCTCGGTCCATATCGTACTCGGCTCAAGGAAGTAGGGCTGGTGCTGCTGCTCCTCAGTCCCTCCGACCTGCTTATTGCCCTCCTCGTCGTAACTGATCTCCGGCAGCTCCTTGTCGTAGGAGACCCAGACGAGCGACTCTCTGATCGCCTGACGCATCGGCTCCGGCAGGTCGAGATCCTCGGGGTGATCCTGTGCCAGGGTCCTCTCAGGGATCACCGTGTCCAGCTTACGGAAGTCGAGAGAGCGCCACTTGTCGCGCTCCTCATCGTGGACCACCTCTGCTGTGCTCAGTACATACTCTGAGAGCTCGGTGGCGCGGGGTCTCTCCTCGATGCGGCTTCTCCGCTCGCCTCGGCGGTCTGCAGGGCGGCGACCACGGCGATTGCTGTCCCCTGGTCGACCTCTGCGGCGGCTCTCCTCACCGGTCTCGTTATCGGGCTTGGGTTTCTGCTCATTGTCTGAGCGCTTGCGGCGCTGCTGATTTCTCCTCTCATCGGGGTTGTTGCTGCGGCGACGTGAGGGGCGCTGAGACCTCTCTCTCTCTACCTCGCTCTTCTGCGGCTTAGGTTCGTGCGTGGCAGAGGGCTCGGGGCGTCTCTCTTCCCGGCGACGGTCATCGTCCTTTCTGTCGTTGTTGTCTCTGCCGACGCCGAAGAGTTTCTTTAGGAAATTCATGCTGTTGATTCACTAAGTGGTTACTATGGTAAGTGAAGGTCGCTACCCCACACTATGTCACAAAGATAATAAAAATGAATACACGCCACCGACTACTTGGCATGGATCCTCCAGGTGAGCCCCACATCAAGGAGCATCTCCCGGTCTAGCACTGCCGCCTCGGGGTGTGTATTGGTGCCAAAGGCGTAGCCGATATTGCCGTGCAGCCTGAGGCGGTTGTCTCCGTAGGGGAAGTACTCCACCCCGCAGCCCACCTGGCTGATCTCGGTCCCGTTGGTCACCACATAGTCGGCATCGAGACCGCTCTTATTTGTATCGTAGCCGGCTCGGAGGGTCAGCTTTAGGTAGTCAGAGGGGTAGTACTTCAGCCGAGCGGTGAGTGAGTAGTCGGAGAAGAAGAATGGCTTTTGTCCAAAGGTCGCTCTATTTCCCCAGTCAAGATCCAGCTCGCTCTTCGAGCTGATGTTGAATCGATTGCCGAGGTAGAGGTAGTTGATGAACTTCCCGGGCCGGTATTCGATCACATTGGTCGACCAGAGCGGGTCGTACCATCCGTGACTCCCCTCCCAGAAGAAATTGTAAGCATACATACTTGCCGGCGTCCCGGACTTCTGCTGCCACTCGCGACGAAATGGACTCTCGCAGAGCTGTGCCCCGAGGGTGTCTTTCTCCCCCGGAAGGGTGTAAAAACCGGTCACGCCCCAGGCATAGCAGGGGATGTGGTAGAGGAAGACCGACAGCTGGAAGCAGTCTATCGGAGCCAGCTCCGGCTCCCAGCCCGCCACGTAGATCGTCCACTTGCCCGCCAGCAGGGATAAGCGGTCGGTCAGCTTGTAGGAGAGGTAGAGCCAGTCCGTGGCATCGAAGAAGGAGTAGTCGCTATTGACGCCATTGAGCCGCACACGAGCCTTGTACTCCAGCTTTGGCGCCAGCTCGCCCCACATGATAAAATTGAAGATGTCGCCCCTAAATCCTGTCCGCCCCTCATTCAGAGTGCCGGCGACATAGTCCAGGTGGTAGCTCCCCCGCGCCTCTAGATCAATGTGGATCGGATCCAGCCTCCGTTTCTCCGCTCTCGAGGTCAGGGTCACGCTGAGTAGGGTGAGGAGTGCAAGGAGTGGTCGCAGTACAGTCCTATCCATCGTGATTTACTCCGGCTTGATGCGGCGACTATTGGGGGTGGACACCTTGTTTCCTGCCTCCTCCTCCAGCTGCTTGAGGTGGGGCTTCTCCCGCCAGATTCCATAGACGTCGCTCACCGGATCGGCAGTGACGAAGGTATTCTCCGTCGTGGTGCTGAGGTACTGCCGCAGCTTCGTGAAGTCCTTCTGATCCAGCTCGGTCTCCAGCTGGTACTTCTTCTTCCCCGTGTAGCCGCCATAGACCTCGTGGATCGTGACACCACGATTGATCGTATGGAGGATGTAGTCCTTGGTCTTCGTCGGGTCGTCGACGACGATCATCACGCGGATCTTCGTGCTCATTTTGCTCATGAAGTAGTCGATGATCAGTCCATTGATCCAAGTGACTAAGATGCCCATAAGCACGTTGCCGAGAGAGCTGGTGAGGAGTGCGGTGAAGCAGGAGAGTATCCCCACGATCGCCACCGACGTCCCGATCGCCATATGGGTGTACTTCGTGATGATCTTCCCGACGATGTCCAGTCCTCCGGTGGAGGCATTGACGGAGAAGAGGATCGCCTGAGCGATGCCGATGATGAGGACAAACCAGAGCGCATCCGACCAGAGATCGGAATACATCGTCCCGGCTATCTCTGTGGCAAAGAGCGACCTCTCTATCGGTGCCACGTCGGCCAGGAAGTCGACAAATGGACCGAGGATGATCGATGTGTAAACCGTCTTGGCGCCAAACTCCGGCCCCAGTATGATGAAAGCGACAATAAGGAGCAGGACATTGATGATCAGTATGAAGTTGCCGGTCGTGATACCCGGCATAAGACGATTAAAGACGATCGCCACTCCTGTCGCAGATCCGGTGATGATCCCACTCGGGTAAAGGAAAAAGTGGATGGCCACGGCGCACATGAATACCGCTGCCGTCATAATGAATAGTTCGGACCAAAACTTAGTCGTCTTGAGTGCCCGGATCGTTGCGTCAAGCGCACGCTTCCACTTGTCGGTCCTCTCCCCCGAAGGTGGTAAGGTGTTACTCATCTTTGTAGCTGAATAAAGGGTCTCTTTGGATTAGATAAGGTCTTTTCTCAAAAGATCTGCGCAAATGTACCTATTTCCTCCCGTAATGATCGCTACCTCTTAGGGTCTCAGCCGGCTGTGTCGGAGTGCGAATTTCTGACTCTGTCTCTTATA
>CAMXXM010000181.1 GCA_947253195.1 uncultured Porphyromonas sp. | reverse complement strand
CAGCGGCCAAACTTTCGGCTCACGAGGAGGAAGAAGAGTGCCGTGGGTACCACCAGCAGCCACGAGATCGGCTCCCAGTCGAAGTACTTGATCATCCGTCCGGCGATGATCATCCCGGCGAGGATGTAGCTCACCTTGGTGATCAGGAGGCTAAGTCCGTCGAGCTGCTTATTGAGCGGTGTCTTGACGCTGTCGTCGATCTGAGCGGCGACGTAGACTCTCCCATTCTCCGTATCGTCCCCCACCGCGGTGACCCGGAAGACGCCGTGCCCGTCCATCACCTTCGTCCCCCGCAGCACCATGTCTGTCGGGTAGGAGGCGCCGGGGTCGAAGTCCGCCTCGCGGGTGGACTTGAGCGATGGGACGCTCTCGCCATTGAGGGTCGACTCATCGACGTAGAGTGAGACTGCCTCTACCAGCCGCCCATCAGCCGGCACCTCGGAGCCGGTGTCGAGGAGGACGATGTCGCCGACGACGAGGTCCCTCTTGGGTACCATCGTCGTGATGCCGTTGCGGAGCACCTCCACAGGCTCGTCGTCATTGACCTGATTGAGGATCGCAAACTCCTTGTCCGCCTGCCGCTCGAAGTAGAAGGCGATGCCGGTGGCGAGGAGGATGGCGATGAAGATGCCGATGGGCTCAAAGAAGACCGACGCCCCCGCCTCGGTGTCCAGCCCCCAGTACTCCCAGCAGGAGATCCCCACGGAGAGCGTACCGGCGATCAGCAGGATGATGATCAGCGGGTCGGCAAACTTCTTGAGGAATTGCTTCCAGACCGGCTCCTTCGCGGGCGGGGTGAGCACGTTGGCGCCATGCTTCGTCCGGCTGCGAAGCACCTCCGCGTCCGTCAGTCCCATCAGCTCTCTCTTCTTATCCATCTCTTCTCGTGGAGAGTTGTACAATTATCCCTTGACTCCAAGGGGTGCCAAAGGTAATGAAATTTTAGTGTCCCTATTGAGATCCTCTGAAAACAAAAGAGCAATACAAGAGAGTCTCTCCTGTATCACTCTTTCGGTACAATCAATAGGAATTACTCCGCCTTGCTGTCAGAGGAAAACTGCTCATTCATAGAGTCAAGCAGCCTCTGTCCGATAGGTTGCATATTGAGTGTGGGCATCACCACAGGACTCCCTCCGGATAGTGCCGTGATATTTGTCGCATAGGCTCTGATGTAGGGGAATAAGATCGCAGGACCATTGATGCAGACATACTGCTTTAGCTCCTCGAAATCCTCCGTCTCGTAGGTGAAGAATCCGGTGATCCTAAAGAATAGGTCAGTGGTCTTGAGCGTATCACTCACGGATACGTCCAGCGTGATCTCCAGCTTTTTTTCCTCACGCATCAGCCTACCCAAGGGGTCAATGCTGAGCTGGAAATTGCCGGATGTCTCCCCTCTCTCAAGTTTTAGTCTTGCCTCAGATACGCGGTACCCGGTGAAGCTAAAGTGGGCTGCGGTAGATGTATCGCTCATTTGTCTTTCCTATATCCTTATGCAGCCATCACGATGGCATTACTAGTCTGACAGTAGCTCCGGTACAGGTGGTCACCTGCCGGGTAGATCCATGATGCAGAGGACTTAGTCACACCGGTTGAGAAGGTACTAAGACTTGCGCTACTATGAGCCTTCAAAGTGTGCGCAGATGGAGATAGCTCAAATAGCTCCTCTCCATTACAGAAGAGAGGGGCATCGTCACCAAATAAGTCATTGACTTGGTCCTCAAAGGCTATCGCATCTGATGCGAAGTCTTCGCTACAGGAAGTCTCACTCTTGGGTCCATAGCTGACGAGGAAGACTCCCCTCTCCTCGGAGTACTCGTACCTGACCTCCAGCCAATCGTACTTCTTGATCAGCTGCTTAAGTCCCTCGACGAGTATCATCTCTTCGACTCTATTATTCGTCATGATGCTTCTAAATAGTCCTCAAATTGTTTGATTAGTGACTTCGCCTCCTCCAGGCATCTCTTTCCTTCCCTCTGACCAAGGACAGTGCTCTTATAGTCCGCCACCACCCTGAGTTGCTTTAGGTTTCGCACCCTCTGCCGGAATACCTGCTGGCACGTCGCATCCTGCGATAGTCTAGTAGCTGTCTCTGTGATGAGATAATTGTGCGAGCCGGCTCCCCCGGCATTTGCATCCTGATCTCTCAGCGATATGGGTCTTAGGGGATCACTGTCGAGCATATGCTTCATATACTGAACTACTGCATAGTAGGAGCAGTGAATACTGGCATTGGCACTGTAGTCATCCCCGTCGTTGAGGAGCCGAGTTGCTAAGTCGATATTGCTCTGTGCTTTGTCCTTCATACGACACTGGCCCTATGCCCTCTGCAAAGGTAGTGAATATATCGGATGATGGATACTCGGCTGATGCGAGTCGACTTTTTCCCATTAGGATACAGACAGTCTAACCGAGCGATCAGAGGTTGTCCTTCTCGATGTCCTTGAAGTAGCGGTAGGTGCCGAGCGTCAGCTCATCGCACGCCTCCTCGTCGCAGACGATGATGCCGTGGGGGTGGAGCTGCAGGCAGGTGATCGTCCAGCGTTGGCTCACGGGACCCTCCACAGCCTCGCGGATGGCGCGTGCCTTATTGTGCCCATTGGCGAGGATCATCACCTCGCGGGCGTCCATCACGGTGCCTACACCTACGGTGACGGCGGTCTTGGGCACCTTATTGAGGTCGTTGTCAAAGAAGCGCGAGTTGGCGATGATCGTGTCGGTGGTCAGGCTCTTCACGCGAGTGCGTGAGGTGAGCGAGGAGCCGGGCTCATTGAAGGCGATGTGCCCGTCGGGGCCGATACCGCCCATGAAGAGGTCGATGCCGCCTACCTCCTTGATCTTCGCCTCGTATCGCTCGCACTCTGCCTTGATGTCCTCAGCGTTGCCATTGAGGATGTGGGCGTTCTCCGGGAGGATGTCGATGTGGGAGAAGAAATTGGTCCACATGAAGGAGTAGTAGCTTTGCTCGTGATCCTTCGGCAGACCGATGTACTCGTCCATATTGAAGGTGATCACGTGGCGGAAGGACACCTCACCCGCCTTGTGTCTCCGGATCAGCTCAGCGTAGGTGCCGAGAGGGGTGCCACCGGTGGGGAGACCGAGGACGAAGGGACGCTCCTCCGTGGGGGCAAAGGCGCGGATGCGCTCGATGATGTGATTGGCAGCCCACTTGGACATAGCTGCCTTGTCCTGCTCTATAATTACTCTCATAGGGATGTGCTATAGTGTAAGAGAATACTTTACTTGGCTATCTCCGGGCTGCCGGAGAGGATCGCCTTCGCCATCGCCTCACCGAGACGGACACCCTCTGCCTCCTTGTCGTCGGCCATGGACATCAGCATCGTCACGGGGTCGGCGACGGTGGTCCACTTCATCCGCTCACCGAAGTCAGCGAGCTTGCCGGTGACGTTGGGATTCCAGGAGCCGGTGCCGAAGTGGCCGTAGAAGCGGGGAGACACCTTGCGCATCTCCAGCTTGGAGAGCAGCTCCTCGATCTTGGGGTAAAGGCTGTTATTGTACGTCGGAGAGCCGATGATCACACCGGAGTAGCGGAAGATGTCGCTGATGACGTAGGAGACGTCCTGGCTGGCGAGGTTGTAGACCTTCACCGGCGTCACGCCTGCTCTCCCGGCGGCATGGGCGATCGTGTCGGCGAG
>CAMXXM010000180.1 GCA_947253195.1 uncultured Porphyromonas sp. | reverse complement strand
ATGCAGCTCCTCCACCGGCTCTCCCGAGAGACGCACAAGACCATCTTCCTCTCCATCCACGACCTCGAGATGGCGCTCCAGATCGCGGACAAGATCTGGCTCCTCGATGATGAGAAACGGCTACACATAGGCACCCCGGAGGACCTCTCCCTCGACGGGACACTGAGTGACTTCTTTGAGCGGCGGGATATTGTCTTTGACCGGCTCAGAGGGCTCTTCCGCATAGAGAACCCCCACACCCGCACCATCCGCATCAGCGCCCCCACACACCGGCTCCTCCCGCTCTACCATATGGTCGTGAAGGCGCTGAGGCGTAATGCCATCCTCGCCACACCTGAGGCGGAGAGTGCTGATGCGATCGAGCTCTCCGACGAGGGGATGCTCCTCAGGACTGCTGACGGACAGTGCCTCCGCCCCACCACGATCGAGGAACTCCTCGGTCTCCTAAGCAGTGAAGAGAGTCATGGGTAAGATCCTCATCATCGGCGGTACCACCGAGGGCAGGGCTGCGGTGGAGGTGTGCGAGGAGGCGGGCAAGCCCTTCCTCTACTCCACGCTCGGTACCTCTCAGGAGATCGCCCTCCATCACGGCACCCGGCTGGAGGGTCCCTTGGATGCGGCGGCGATGACCGCACTCTGCCGGCGGGAGGAGGTGAGTGTCCTCGTAGACGCCGCCCACCCCTTTGCCACCATCGTTCATCGGAATGTCGCCAAGGCGGCAAGCGAAGTCGCCCTGCCGACGATTCGGTACGAGCGAGCCTTCCCATCGCTCCCTGAGGGGGCGCTCTCCGTCAGCTCCTTCCACGAGGCGATGAGGGAGCTGGAGCGGCTCGCCCCCCGCCGACTCCTTGCCCTCACCGGGGTCAAGAGCATCGCCGCCATGGGGGACTACCCGCTGCGGCACGAGGTCTGGCTGAGGGTGATGCCGATACCCGAGACGGAGCGGATCATCAGCGAGAGCGACTTCCCTCGCAACCGTCTCATCTACTACGACCGGGCGCAGGACGACCGGGCGCTCATGGAGCGACTGCGCCCCGACCTGCTCCTCCTTAAGGAGAGTGGCGAGAGCAGCGGCTTTGAGGAAAAAGTAAAAGCCGCCACCGACCTCGGCATCCCGATACTCATCATCCGCCGACCGACCCTCGGTTACCGACCGACGGAGACCGTCCTCGGTCCCGTGGGACTCCGCAGGGCACTCGAGCGACTGGATCCGGACTTCTTCCCCCTCCGCATCGGCTTCACCACAGGCACCACCGCCACCGCTGCCACCACGGCGGCTCTGCTGGCGCTCCTCAATGACGAGACCTACACCGAGGTGCCGGTACGGCTACTCACCGGTGAGGAGATCCGCTTCCCGATCAGCGAGACCCGCATCGAGAGCGAGGAGTGCGCCACCGCCACGGCGATCAAGTACTCCGGGGACGACCCCGACGTGACGAGCGGCACCGCCATCCTCTCCACCGTCCGCCTTACTGACAGCCACACCGGCGTCACCTTCCATGGGGGCAAAGGGGTGGGGCGGATCACCCTCCCCGGCATCGGACTGCCGATCGGCGACCCAGCCATCAACCCCGGACCCCGTCAGATGATGACCGAGGCTGTGGGGCGACTCGTCGACCTCTGTAGGGTCGGCATCGACATCACCATCACCGTTCCGGAGGGCGAGACATTGGCACCGCACACCTTCAATCCCCGCCTCGGTGTCGTCGATGGCATCTCGATCCTCGGCACCACCGGCGTGCTTCGCCCCTTCTCCACCGAGGCGTGGGTCGACTCGATCCGCCGGGAGATGGGCGTCTCGCGGTCGGTCTTCGGGGAGCACCTGGTGATCAACTCCGGCGGCAAGAGCGAGAGGTGGCTCCGAGCGCACTTCCCCGACCTCCCGCCCAATGCCTTTGTCCAGTACGGCAACTTCATCGGTCGCTGCCTCGAGATGGCGCGGGCGATGAACTTTACCCACATAACTCTCGGCATCATGATCGGTAAGGCGGTCAAGCTGGCGGATGGGCAGCTCGACACCCACAGCAAGAAGTCGGTGATGAGCAAGTCCTTCATCCGCAGCCTCGGGCGGGAGAGCGGTCTCGACGAGGCAACGCTCGACCGCATCGACGGCATCACCATGGCAGGCGAGATCTGGGAGATCCTCCCCGACCACGCGTACCCCTTCTACCACATCCTCCTCGACCGCTGCTACACCGTCTGCAAGCCTCTCGTCCCGGGGATCCGGCTCGACCTGATCCTGATCGACAAGGAGGGCGGACTGATAGAGAGAAATGAGGAGGATAAGAATAAGTGAAACCACGTATGAATAGCTTCCTCATCGGAGCACCCCGCTCAGGCAGCGGGAAGAGTATCGTCACCATGGGACTCCTGCGGGCGCTTGTCCGGCGGGGGCTGCGGGTGCAGTCCTTTAAGTGCGGCCCGGACTACCTCGACCCGAAGCTCCACGCCACAGCGACCGGTCGGCCGTCGATCAATCTCGACACCTTCCTCTATGGCGAGGCCGGTGTGGAGGAGGTCTATCGCCGATATGCTGCCGGGACTGAGGTGACGGTGGCAGAGGGCGTGATGGGACTCTTCGACGGGTACGACCGGGATCGCGGTTCGTCCGCCGAGGTGGCTCGCCTGCTCCGCCTGCCGGTGGTGCTGGTGGTGACGCCGGGGGCTATGGCATACAGCTTGGCACCACTGCTCTACGGCTACCGCCACTTCGACCCGCGCGTGTCGATAGCCGGCGTGATCCTCAATAAGGTGAGCTCCCCCCGACACCGACACTTCCTCACCGAGGCAGTGGAGGCAGTGGGGCTGCCGGTCCTCGGAGTACTTCCCAAGTGCGATGCCCTTGTGATCCCCGAGCGCTATCTCGGTCTGCAGACAGAGGAGCGGGACGTCGCCGAGCAGTATGCCGAGGCAGCAGCGGATCTGGTGGAGACGAGTATCGATCTCGACCACCTGCTGGAGCGGACGGTGTGCGAGGGGATTACCGCCCCACGGGAGTCGGCGGAGCGGAGAGCTGACCTCCGTATCGCTGTCGCCCGTGACGAGGCGTGCAGCTTCGTCTACGAGGAGAGCCTGAGGGTGCTCGCCCGCTTTGGCGAGGTCACATTCTTTAGCCCGCTACGGAATGAGCGTGTGCCGGAGTGCGACTTCCTCTACATCCCGGGTGGGTACCCGGAGCTATACTTGGAGCAACTGGCGCACAATCGGTCGATGCTCCGCAGTCTCCGGGAGTACGCCGACAGCGGCCGCCCCCTCCTCGCCGAGTGTGGCGGGATGATGCTCCTCTGCCGGCAGATCATCGACGAGAGCGGTCGGGCGTACGCCCTCGCCGGGGTGCTTGACCAGGTGGCGACGATGGAGGGAAAGCGGCTGACGCTCGGGTACCGGAGCTTTACGCTCGACGGCGTGGCGGTGAGGGGGCACGAGTTTCACTACTCCCATATCATCGACCCCCTTTCCTCCTCCCTGCAGCAGTACGATGCTCGTGGGGAGGCGGTGCCTGCGGCTCTCTGGCGGCGGGGGCGGCTACTGACGAGCTATACCCACCTTGCAATCACGGACGAGCTGGTGGCTCGCCTGATCGGAATGGAAATCAAGTAACACCTTAGTCTATAATGTCACATCACTTTCTTCCTCTCCTCGCTGCGGGGCTACTCCTCGGCACCGCCGCCATGGCGCAGACGCTGCCGGGAGACTCAGTGCGGGAATACAGC
>CAMXXM010000179.1 GCA_947253195.1 uncultured Porphyromonas sp. | reverse complement strand
GATTAGAATAACGGTCTCGTGGGCTCGGAGATGTGTATAAGAGACAGGGGCAGTACCACTACCTCCAGCCGCGGCTCAATGGGGAGACCACCTTTGAGATCACCGACGAGATCATCCGCCACTTCCGCGAGGCGGAGCAGCGGCAGTGGGACCACCTGCGAGACCGCGACGGTCGAGCTGAGCCGATCCTCGGCTTCTTCGGCACCCGAGACACCACCGTCGACTGCAGGAGCGACTTCGAGCAGCACTACGGCACCGCCTGCACCGCCTCCTTCGATGGCGAGCACCGGATGACCGACCGCGTCGTCAGCGAGGTCCTCGCCCCGGCGGTCCGCTCCCTCAGCGAGAGAGGGGTAAGATCGTCGCCCCCCGTCCGATGAATCAAAAGAGTCTTCGGCATGAAGTGGAGATCAAGCAGCTGCAGCAAGACCTCCCCTGAGATATTTCTATAGCAAGAGCACCAACGCCATCAAGATCCGGATCGTCTAGGTCGCTGCCCACCATGCCCCACAGAGGAAGACCAAATTGCAGCCGGAGCTGCTTCGGACTATCGACAATGCCGGGGATTACTCTGATGAGTCATTACGACTTCTACAGAACTCAACGAAAGAACTCCCTTCAAATCCCCATTCCAACTTTTATCGGACAGCAATAATTTTTTGTACCTTTGAGAAAATCAAGAAACCAAGAAACCAATAACTCACATCTTTATGTCTGAGGAAATCAAAAATCTGAAGCCCGAATTGGTCTGGAAGCACTTCCACGCCTTCACTCGGCATCCCCGCCCCACCCACCACTGCGAGGCGATCTCGAAGTATATCGCCGGTGTCGGTAAGGAGCTCGGTCTCGAGACCCGCCGCACCGAGGCTGGCAACGTATTTATCTACAAGCCCGCCTCCGAGGGGTACGAGGATCACCCGATGGTGACCCTCCAGTCCCATATGGATATGGTGCCGCAGAAGACACCCGAGTCGGATCACGACTTTGTGAAGGACCCGATCGATGCCTACATTGATGGCGAGTGGGTCACCGCCCGCGACACCACCCTCGGTGCCGACGATGGTATCGGAGACGCGATCACGCTGGCGATCCTCGAGGATAAGACGCTGAAGCACGGCCCCATCGAGGCGATCTTCACCGTCGACGAGGAGGAGGGTATGATCGGCGCACACGAGCTGGTCGCCGGAGACATCAAGGGCAAGTACCTCATCAACCTTGACTCCGAGATGATGGGCGAGATCTTCATCGGCTGCGCCGGCGGCGTGGACGTCACCGCAACGCTTGGCTATAAGGAGGAGAAGGCGAAGAAGAGTGCCGTCGCCTACGAGATCTCCCTCTCCGGTCTCAAGGGCGGTCACTCCGGCGTGGACATCAACCTCGGTCGGGGCAATGCAGTGAAGATGCTCTTCCGCTTCCTCAAGCATGCTGTCCGGGAGACAAACCTCGACATCGCCTCCGTCGATGCCGGCACGCTGCGCAATGCCATCCCCCGCGAGGCTAAAGCGATCGTCTGCGTCAAGGAGGGAGAGAAAGCGGACACCCTCGTCAAGATGGTCGAAGAGTGGGAGTGCCTCTTCAATGCCGAGTATGGTCAGGTGGAGAATCACATCACCTTTGCCGCCATCCCACTCGAGGAGGAGCCGAAGAAGGTTATGCCCCGTGAGGTGCGCGATGCAGTGATCCTCGCCATCAGCGCGGTCCACAATGGTGTTGCCTCCACCCTCGTAGACTTCCCCGGCACAACCGAGTCGTCCTCCAATCTTGCGATCCTCAGCATCGAGGAGGGCGAGGTACACGCCAAGTTCCTCGTCCGCAGCTCCAGCGAGAGCCGCAAGGAGATGGTCGCCGACATGGTCTGCAGTGCCTTTGAGCTGATCGGTGCCGAGGTGGAGCTAAGCGGCTCCTACACCGGCTGGCAGCCCAATGCGCAGTCTCACCTGCTGGATGTGACGAAGGAGGCGTATAGGGAGCTCTTCAAGGCTGAGCCCAAGCTCCAGATCATCCACGGTGGACTGGAGACCGGGCTCTTCCAGGGCATCGCCCCCGAGACCGACATGGTCTCTGTAGGGCCGACGATCCTCCATCCGCACAGCCCCGACGAGCGTGTCAAGATCGACACCGTCGGTCAGGCATACGACCTCGTCGTACGGATGCTGGAGAAGCTCTGACGCACCGGCGAGAGGGCGCTCTGCAAGGGTCCCATGACGACTGAGATCGAAGCCATCGTCCTCACAGCGGTACGCTTCTCCGACACCGCTTATATGATACATATATACAGTGACCTCTTCGGGTCGCTGTCCCTGAGAGCCTCTCGTCCCGCCGGCCGCAAGACAGCCGGAGGGGCGAGAGCCCTTTTTATCCCCCTCTCCGTCGTCCGCACCACAATCGACTACCGGAGTACGCGGGAGGTCTTCATCCCCCGAGGGACGACGATCGTGCAGCTCCTCTCCGCACCGAGCGTCGATCCCTCCGCCAATGCCCTCGCCCTCTTTGCCATCGAGCTACTCCACCGGCTCCTCCGCTCAGCCTCGCCGGACAGGGCGCTCTACGGCTACCTCCGGGAGAGCCTCGCCGACCTCGACCGAATCCCCGAGACGGCGCGTGCCTCGTGGCACCTGCGACTGATGACCGGTCTCTGCCACCACCTCGGGATCCTGCCCCGATACGAGGAGTATCGCTCCGGTCACGTCCTCGACCTGCAGGAGGGACTCTTCCGCTCGCCGAGGAGTCGAGACGAAGGGGCAGAGGCGGGCAAGGCGGGGCTGCTCTACCGCTTCATCACCGACCCCGACCCACTCACTATCCCTCTCTCCAGGGAGGAGCGAAATAGCCTGATGACGCTGCTCCTCGACTACATGACCTACCACTTCCCCGAGATGGGGACCCTCAAGTCCCCCGCCATCCTCCGCCGGCTCCTCTCCTGAGGCCGCTGGGGGACCATCGGACGAGTCGGACTCCCGACCGCCGAGCATCTCACGGAAGTGGGCGTATGCAAGTCAACCATATGTCGCACTCTCGACAGAGAATGCGACATACTTATTGTCATGATAGGCACTAAAGCCGAAGTGCTTATCTACTGATTAGCTATACCAAAAGGGATATGCACACCGGGAATGTCATCCATATCCTGAAGATTAGCAGGCTGATCATCAAAAAAAATGTGCGGCTTCAATATCTTCAGGACACGATACTTCTCAATCCCACCCATAAAAAAGACCTCGTCCACCTCGACCCCCATACTCAAGAGCGTAAAAACGACTCGCTCATGAGCAGGAGCATTGCGTGCTGTGATGAGGGCAGTCTTCAGCAATCGATTATACGAACCATCTTTTCTCTCCCTTTCCCTCTCCAGTTTCTGAAAAGACGATATCCGCTTGAGTAAGTTGGCAATGGGACCGGAATTCAAGGGATGCGTACCAAACATCTTCTCATAAGTTTGATATGCCTGCATTCCATGTTCTTTATAGTACTTGTCAGAACTGTCATCCGCAATAACCCCATCGAAATCAAATGCCAAGCACAGTCCCTCCTCACCGGAATCGTGTATCTCCTGATGCCCCACCACGCCGGCTGAAATGCCATTCGCCAAGGCATCGACGGCATCCCGGACATTGGACGTAAGAAACAGTGTCGAATTGAAGGCAGGAAGATATTGATAATTAGGCTCTGTCTCTTATACACATCTGACGCTGCCGACGAAACCTTA
Source organism: uncultured Porphyromonas sp. (assembly GCA_947253195.1). GTDB lineage: Bacteria > Bacteroidota > Bacteroidia > Bacteroidales > Porphyromonadaceae > Porphyromonas_A. The sequence goes on along the minus strand of CAMXXM010000179.1, from coordinate 8 downwards.
TGGGTGTA
>CAMXXM010000178.1 GCA_947253195.1 uncultured Porphyromonas sp. | reverse complement strand
AAGTGAGCGAGACCGCGCTGGGTATCCTCCTCGAGGACGCTGCCGACACGCTGATAGATGTAGAAGTGGGCTCTATCCTTGGGCTTCTCGTTGTGACGGATGAAGTAGGTCAGCCCGTTGTCGAGCTTGCCCATCCGCACGTCCTTGTCGATCGGCAGAGGTGGGGTCTGCTGCTGTGCATCCTGCGCTCTGCCGGGGAGTATCGCCACTGCGGCGAGACTCATCACTCCGGAGAGGAGGGTAAGAAAGTGGTTACTCATGTGTTGATTGCTGTTGTATATAAGTTTTTGCAGTTTTATTCTGTAGCAAATATAGGGAAAAAGTTGGTAGTCTCAAGTCCTAAGGTACTCACATTGTCCGCTCATTTTACCAAACCACCAGCTCATCTGTGAAGAGGAATTGCCCCTGCTGCGCCTCCTCATACCGGATCCGGAGGTAGCGGCAGGTGGTGCGGGGGTAGAAGGTGAAGGTCTCGAAGTGGAGCTTCCGATCCTCCGGGTCAAGCGTGGACTTGATGCGATCCACCACCGTCCACTCCTCGCCATCGCTGCTGACGGAGAGCTCCACCCACTCGGGGGCGTAGATCCCGGGGATGGTATTGTGCATACAGCGGGTGGAGACCTTATTGATCAGCGTCTCCTCGCCCATGTCGAGTATGCCGATATTGGATGGGGTGACGATGTTGCCGTACCAGCGTCCGTCGCCAAAGGAGACCGACCCGCGGTAGCCGTCCGTCAGGACGGTCTCAAATCCTCCCCCGCTGTACTTGCCCTCCACGGGCGTCTCCCAGCGGATCGGCTTGCCGATGGCGCGGTGGTGGTCCACCCGGAGCGTGACGGGATCGCCTACCGGCTCGCCGTTGCAGAACTGCCGGACGACGATGTCAGCGCTGTCACGCACCTTGATCGTCTCGTCCTCCCGGATCTGCGGGTCACTCATCTCGGGTACCTTGCCATCGACTCGGTACCTCATCTCGCAGGGATCCAGCTCCGTGGTCCAGCGGACACGGGTGAGGCCGGCATCCCGATCGACCTCGGTACTTGACCGAAGCCCATTCGTCAGATCATAAGCCCGTATGTCCCGCTCGTGGAGCAGGGGAATGTGCCGATTGACCCGTATGCGGAAGTCCTCCCACGACCGCTTCTCCTGTGGTGTCCAGCCGATCTCGGCGATGGCGAGGAGGCGGGGGAAGATCTTGTACTCGAGAGCTTCATTCGTCTTGACATACTCGGTCCACATATTTCCCTGCACCCCGTTTACGAGGACACGCTCCTCCGGGGTAAGCTCCTCAGGTACAGGGTCAAGGGCGTAGGTCTGGGCGAGGTCGCAGTAGCCCTCGTTGCTCTCGTAGTCCACGGAGAGCGGGTCCTCCTGATAGTAGTCGAGGTAGCACTGCGGGCTGGGGGTCATGATCACCTGATGCCCGCTGCGGGCAGCCCGGAGACCACCCTCCATACCTCTCCACGACATGACGATCGCACCGGGAGCCAAGCCTCCCTCGAGGATCTCGTCCCAGCCGATGAAGTGTCGACCGTCCTTCTCGATCATCTCGCCCATGCGGTGGATGAAGTAGCTCTGCAGCTCGTCCACGTCCTTGAGCTTTGCACGGCGCATCACCTCGCGGCACTTGGGGCAGCTCTTCCATGCCTGCTTGCCCGCCTCGTCCCCACCGATGTGGATGTAGGCGGAGGGGAAGATGTCGTACACCTCGCTCAGTACGTCGCGGAGAAACCGGTAGCTCATCGGGTTGCCGATGCAGAAGTCACTCTCCCCACGCAGAGCTCTCCCGCTGCAGCTCAGCTCCGGGTAGGCATGCAGCACTTCCTCGCTGTGCCCCGGCATCTCGATCTCCGGGATCACCGTGATCCCTCGGGCGGCAGCGTAGGCAACGATCTCCCGTGCCTGCTCCCGGGTGTAGTATCCTCCGTAGGCACCGGGTGTCCCCTCCTTAGCATAGCGCCGGTCGCCCTCTATCCACCACTTCACCCAGTCGCTCTCGGTGCGATAGGCGGTTCGCTCAGTGAGGCGTGGGCGGCTCTTGATCTCCAAGCGCCATCCGCCGGCATCAGTGAGGTGCCAGTGGAGGCGATCGAGCTTGTACCGCTGCATCTCGTCGAGCAACTTTTTCACCTCCTCCACACCGAAGAAGTGCCGGCTCTCGTCCAGCATCAGTCCGCGGTACTCGAGCCGAGGCTTATCCTTGATCTCCACCATCGGGATCCCGGCAGGCATTATCAGCTGGCGGAGCGTCTGGATGGCGTAGCCTATCCCATCCTCGTCGGCAGCGGTGATCCGGATACCGCCACGCTTGACGGAGAGGGTGTAGGCCCCGGGCGTGGTCAGCTCCTTGGCGTCAATCGTGCAGACCACCGAGCCGTAGGTGTACTCCGCCGTGAGCTCCAGAGTGGGTAGGCCCGCCTTGCTGAGGTCCGCATTGAGTCCCTCGACGAGTACGCGACTACGCTCATCCGCCGAGGGGAGGACGATCGTGTACCCCTTGGTGAGCGGCACCACGCCACCATCCTGCCAGACCACCTCCTCGGGCATCGGGAGCAGGACCGGGTAGTCGGAGGACTTGCCTCCTCCCGAGTGACAGCTCGATAGGATGAGGAGAAAGAGGGTGAAGGTGATCGCCGGGTGTCTCATGGTCTCTGTGGTATGGGGTGTAAAACTAAAAAAGAGTGTACACTCCTATTCGCCAAAGGTCTCTCGCCTTACGGTCGGGGGTGTACACTCATGATCAGGTCAGTGTCGTCGCATCAGAGCGTCGCGTGGTCTGCCTCAGCCCAGCCTCTGAGTCCCTCAATGAGGGCGTCATTCTCCGCCTGATGGGGGAGGGGGGCGATGCGCAGCTCGTTGCCATGGATGTCGATCCCCTTGGCTGCTGTGCCGACGAGGATGTGGTGCTCCTTGAGCAGGTACTCCGCCACCTGCTGAGCTGGACTGCTGCACTCTACGATGAAGAATGGGGCATCACTGAGCCTGCTCTCAAAGCCCTCGATCTTGTCGATCTCCTTGGCGAGAAGTCGCGCGTCCCTCAGCCACTTACGGATGGGGATCGTGAATGAGGCGGGGTGCACAAGCACGTAGTGGACCGCCTCCAGTGCGAGCGAACTGATCCCGGTCGGAACGTAGTCCTCCCTGAGACCGTTGATGAAGTCGGGGCGGGCGCATATGTAGCCGACACAGAGCCCGGCGAGGTTGTAGGCGCGGGAGAAGGAGGAGAGCACCACGAGATTGGGGTACTTCTGGATGTCCGACACCTTCAGCGTCTCCTCGAGGACATACTTCCGCATAGAGAGGTCGACGATGATCGTGGTGTCGGGATGCTTCTTGAGGAGCGAGAGGAGGTCTCTGTGACGATAGACCTTGCCGTCCGGGTTACTCGGCACGGAGAGCCAGACGAAATCGACCCCCTCTGTGACTAAGTCTACCAGCTGAGTCCCCTCCGGAGCTTCCCTTACCTCATGGCCGGCGTGGTGCAGTGCCTGCCGAAACTCCATCCCGGTGGGAGGGAGGATCAGAGAGCAAGCTCCTCGGTGTGCATCAGCAATCAGCCGCACGGCCCCATCACCGCCATCGGTGATGAGTAGCTCGTCCTCGTCAATCTCTAATCGTCGGGAGAGTAGTCGGGCGATGCGGGTGCTGCTGTCGCCGGGTGACTTAGAGATGAGGTCGATGTGATTGACCAAATGCTCCTTGATCGGCTCCAGACGCGCTCCCTGCCAC
>CAMXXM010000177.1 GCA_947253195.1 uncultured Porphyromonas sp. | reverse complement strand
TGGGCTCGGAGATGTGTATAAGAGACAGGCGCCATACCGCTCAGCGGCTGAAATGAAGTCGAGGAGGAGGTGCTTATTGAAAATATTTGGCTCCAGGTGGTTGCTCATGATCTGCTCATACGACCCCGGCTCCGGATTCATCACCATGATCTGCGTGGTGATGCCGAGGCGACGCAGCTCTTTCCCCTCATCGCAGACAGCCACGGCAAAGTAGTCCACACCACCGGTCTGCTCGAGGTATCGCGCCACCTCATTACTCCCAAGACCATAGGCATTGGCCTTAAGCATGCAGGTAAATTTCATCCCCTTCGGAAGGTGCGCCCGGTAGAGGTCGAGGTTGTGTCCCAGGCGAGAGAGATTGACGCTGAGGATCGTCTGGTGCACTCGCCGGACCATTCTCCTCACGATCTCCTCGAGGTGGCTCTCGTGAGCGCCCTTGATCAGCACCACATGATCAGCGAGGTACTCCTCCGGATGGTCAGTGAGGAAGTCCTCCGTCGACCGGTAGTATCTCGCACCGGGGTCAAAGGAAGCCCGGTACTGTCCCATCTCGTCTCCTATCAGTATGATCTCGGAGAGGTCAAAGTGGCGGAGGAGACTCGAGATTGTGGAGTAGAGCCCCGTCTTGTCGTGGCTGCTCTCTCGGAAGGCTGACAGGATGACGGCAGATGGCTTGGCGAGCAGCTCCTGCCGACGCCTAAGGGCAGAGAGCGCGATGGAGAGGGAGTCGAGATCGGCATTGTAGGTGTCGTTGATGATCGTCATGCCATGCTCCCCCTCCAGAGTCTCGAGGCGCATGGAGACGGGCTCCAGCCTGCGGGTAAAGGAGAGATCCTCCAGTCGCTCCGGCACCAGCTCCGTCAGCACGGAGAGTGCCAGGTAGCAGTCCTCTATCGTCCCGTCATCGAGGAAGGGTAGCTCGAAGTGAACCTCCCTCCCACTCAGGCAGGTATCCACATCCACGCCTCGGGGTGTATGCACCTCCTTGCGGATCGATAGGACCGCATCCTGACGACTGCGGCTCCAGCCGGTGAGTGCAAAGGGGTAGCTCCCCTCCTTCAGCACGACCTCTAAGTCAGGGTCCGGATCAAGGCAGCCATAGACCCGGTCGCAGTGGCGGAAGAGCTTGAGCTTCTCCCTGATCAGCGCCTGCCGGTCGGGGAAGTTCTCCATATGGGCCGTCCCAAGGTGGGTCAGCACTCCCACCGTCGGCAGTATGATCCGCTCGAGCCGATCCATCTCGCCCGGTCGCGAGATGCCCGCCTCGATGAGGGCGAGGTCGGCATCGTCGCTGATGCCCCAGAGGGAGAGCGGTACACCGATGGCAGAGTTGTAGCTACGAGGGGAGCGAGCCACCTTTCGCACCCCTCCGATCATCTGATAGAGCAGCTCCTTGACGGTCGTTTTGCCATTACTCCCCGTGATGCCTACGACAGGCATCGACAGCCTGTGGCGGTGGAGAGAGCCCACCTGCTGCAGGGCGGCGAGGGTGTCCGGCACCGTGATGAAGGAGGCATCGCGGTACTCATCGGTCGGGAAGTGCCGGTCCGAGATGACAAAGGCACGCACCCCCCTGCTGTAGAGCGGCTTGATGTACCGGTGTCCGTCCTGCTTCTGGGTGACGAGGGCAAAGAAAAGTGTCCCCTCGGGGAAGGTGAGTGCCCGGGAGTCGGTCAGGAGGGTGGTGATCATACGGCTGTCCCTGACCGTCGGGCACCCCAGTGCTGAAGCTATATCGGTGATTGTTACTGATGTCATAGATGTGATAGTGTCTCTTGTATCCGCTGTATCTCACGATCGAGATAGTCTCTCGGCAGCTCTGCTCGGATCTCGAGGAGGGTACAGAGGAGTGAGTCGTAGTGGTCTCGGAGGCTGTCCGGACTGTCTGTCAGCGGTATGTGACCGAGCTGCTTGCGCACTCTCGCCCACCTCTGCAGCGTGGGTTCGATCTCCTCTCGGAGGTAGCACTCGCGGAAGCGCTCGATGATGTACTCCGCTGCCTGGTCGCTTGGGTGCGCCATGTCTCTGTCGTAAAATCGGTAGTCCCTCAGCTCGTCCTGCATGATCTCATATGAGGGGAAGTAGGAGACCCGATCGGGGAAGAGCTCCGTGAGCCTCTCGGCAGCCAGTAGCAGGATCGCCTTGCTGAGGCGACTCTCGTGCGCCCCGTCCCTGTAGTGAGGGATCGGGCTGACGGTGAGGAGGATCCTGATACCGGGTGCCTGCTCGATCAGTGAGGGGATCAGTCTGCTCCAGTCGCTGACGATCTCGTCGACCGACAGCCGCCGGCGGGTAAAGTCCTCGGCAGGCAGCTTGTGGCAATTGTTGACCACCTCCCCCTGTCGCTCGTAGACCCAGGCGGTGCCGAGGGTCAGGATGAGCAGGTCAGTCTCCGCAAGTGCTGCCCTTGATCTATCAAAGGCCTCCCGCATCCCTTGTAGAGCCACCTCCTTACTGCTGTGAGAGAAAGTCCCATGGTGCATCATAGAGTGCCAGCGACCATCTCGGAGGATCAGCTCCTCCTCGCGAGGGGCTCTGCTTGAGAGCAGACGCTCCATCCCCTGAGCGATGGAGAGAGGGTTGTACATGATCCCATAGGGCGAGTCGGATACATCGTAGAGCTCTCCCATGAGGTAGTCCCTCAGACGGGTGGAGAAGCAGGAGCCCCAGAGCGCGAAGCGATCTCCTTGGTCGTAGAGCCTGACCGGCTTTTTTATCTCGATGACCTTGCGAAAAATCATGCCCCAAAGGTACCGATAAATACCGCTATGTGTACTGAAAAACGGTCGCAAAAAAAAGGCAATGAGGAGCCGTTCCCTCAGCCTTTTCTCTAATACCGATATTAGTGTGATCTAATATCGGTATTAGTCTCGCCTAATATCGGTATTAGATCACACTAATATCGGTAAAAGAAATTGCCCTTGTAGGAGGGTGACTCAGAGGACCTCAGCAGGGCGCATCGGTTGAGGGAGCAATGAGGGTGTCTCAGCAGGTGATCTCATGGCCCAATGACCCAAAAAAGAGGGATGCATCCGGCTCGGACGCATCCCTCTTTTTCGCTTGGTTATCCGACCAAGGTCTGTGGATTACTTCATGGTCTCAGCGACCTCAGCCTTCTTGACGAGGGTGTAAGCCTTTACATCCTTGGGGAGGGTGCCGTCGGCATTGACGACGATCAGGTTGCCCTGCTCATCCTTCTGCATGCGGATGAAGGGAGTAGCCTCAGTCTCCTCGTTGATCTCGCTCGTCAGGACGATGATGCCATTCTCATCGATGGTGAAGGTACCATTGTCATGGAACTTCTGCTCACCATCGCTGACGAGAGCCTGGTCGTAGGTGTAGCCGCCCTCGGGGGTAACTACAAGTACGGTACGAAGACCGGAGGCGTCTGCTGCGGGCAGCTCGCCCTCGTAGGTGCCTACATAGGGAGCAGCTACAGCGGCACGTACAGCGGCGATAGAGTCCTGACGTGCTACCTCAGCCAGAGAGTCAGCCTTAGCCTGTGCCAGAGCTGCGTCCTCCTTGCTTTGCTTACCATCGCAAGCAGCCAGACCAAGTCCGAGTGCCAGTGCGATTGATGCGATTGCGAAAATCTTCTTCATGATATAACTATTTAATGATAGTGATAAATTTCTGCTCTTGTTGATTCTGTAGCCGGTAGTAGGCTGCCGAACCAATTATTGTGCAAAGGTAAACAATGATTTTGAATTACGTATAAGATTTGACGGAAACTTCTCTT
>CAMXXM010000176.1 GCA_947253195.1 uncultured Porphyromonas sp. | reverse complement strand
CTCGGAGTCGAGGAGCCGCAGGTTGGAGCCGAGGATATTCAGGTTGAGGGGGAAGGCGTCGGTCAGTCCCACCTTTCCATTCACGAGCAACTGACCCCCATTGGCTCCGAGGGCGAAGCGGCGGAAGAGCATCTCCCCGTTGATGATAGGGAGCTTCTGATCCTCTACGCGGTAGGTCTCATTGAGCGCCGGGACGTAGACCTCTCCCTTGTGGAAGGCTACCTCCCCTCTATAGGGGAGTGTGTGGGCGGTGCGGATGTCGCCGGCGGTGAGGTAGTTGGCGACCTGACCCGAGATCTCGCCGTGAGCCTGAGCATACTGCTCGGGGAGGAAGGGATTGAGCATCTCGAGCGGCAGGTGATCGATCCGGAGGTCAAACCTCTGATCTTTGCTTCCCTTGGGGAGGTAGGCGAGCACCTTCGCCACCTGCCCCTGCTCGCCGAGGTCAGCCTCCGCCTTGATCATCTGCCCGGCCTTATCCGGCTTGGCAGAGCCACGGAGTGTCACGTCGCCCACTCTCTTGTCCTCAAAGATAAAGTCCCGGAGCGATGCCCGGGCGGTGATGCTCGGCTGCTGCCCGTCAGGCGTGATATGGCGCACATCGGCAGAGAGCACGCCCTCCAAGTGCGGGATCACCGGGATGCCCTCCAGTGCGGAGAGCTTGAGGTCGTGGATCACTCCCTCGAGCATCTGACTGCCCTTGGTGGGGACATCCTTCAGGCTGATCACTGCCCCATCCTCGCTCCTCAGGTCGATGTCGGCACGGATCTTCCCCTTGTGTGGCGGGATGATGAAGTAATTCTCCGCCTTTGGGACAAATGTATTGTATGCCAGCACGATCGGCGTCGGCGTGAAACCAAAGACCAGCTCGCCCGAGGGCTTATTGTACAGCTCCGCCCCCAGCGTGAGGAAGTGCCGATCCTCGTAGTCCTGCCAGTCGAGTGCCACCTCGGAGCGGCGGACATTGGAGGAGAAGGAGAGCACGGCATTGAAGGGCAGCTGATTGCGGAAGCGCTCCTTGTGAGCCGTCAGCATACCGTAGACAAAGGCGGAGTCTTGCCTCAGGATCAGGTCGATATTATCGACCCGGAAGGTGTCGGTCTGGAAGTACTGTATCATCCCCTCGCCCCGTAGTCCCTCAGCCGGGTCGACCCTCAGCCCGAGGTGGATCTCGCGAGCGCCGATGCGCTTCGTGTCGAGGTAGTAGCGGAGCGGGTTATTTCGTCCCATATTCAGCTCCAGCTCCGCATCGGGGTAGTGCTCGATCCAGCGGTTCATGTCGGGCCTCGCTGTCGTGTCTTGCAGAGCCGTCGAGACGACCCGGGAGAGATCCTTGAGCCGCTGCCGGAAGTCCTTCAGCCCATTTTTGGAGGCAAAGGCGAGGCTTAGGTCTCCACTCTCCACGTGCGCTCGGAGGAGGCTGTCGGTGGAGAGAGCCTTGATGATTGTCTCCTGAGGTCGCAGCAGACCATTGTCGAGCCGGAGGACAAAGTCTCTCGTGTGCCCCTCAAAGTCGTAGAATTGATCGAGGTCGGACCTGAGGTAGCTATTGAGATGCACCTTTCCCCCTCTCACGATCGACTTCGGCAGGCCGAGACGATCGGGGATGATGCTGTCCACCAGGAGATTGACCGAGCCATTGATGTCGTGCTTCTTGAGCAAGAGGTCCAGCTGAGCCGTCGCCCGGAGGGCTTCGTTGTCGCTATTGAGTGCGGCAAAGAGCCTATTCTCCTCAAGCTTGGTGAGGAGCATCAGATCCCGGTAGGTGGCACCCTTGTACTCCACACTATCGAGATCGAGAAAGATGTCAGCTGAGGTGCGGGCGGAGTAGATATCCGTCCCATGCCCCTTGGCGTGGATCGTGCCATTTAAGTGACCGATCGAGTCAGAGGGGAGGAATGCCCCCACGTCGAAGTGCTTCGCCTCCACATCGGCCAGGTAGCTCTTGCCCCTCGCGCGGTAGTGCCCCGCTGCGGTGAGGTATCCCCCAGGGAGAGTGACGCGGAGATCCACCTCTCCACCCTCAGGACCATAGCTCCCACTACCGACCAAGTCCATACCATCGGGGATGCGCCAGCGGGGAGTCGTCTTCATCAGGTGAGCCACCTGCCGCGAGAGGTCCTTGCCGGACCGCAGCTCATAGTGGCCGGTGACGCTCAGCGGTCCGCCACCCGGTAGCGAGGTGGCTCTCGCTGAGGCGTGCAGACTAAGGAGTGAGGGCTCCTCCACGCGGATATCAGCGTCCACGCCCCTCTGCCGGTCGCCCGAGGCGGTCACCACCGTCCTCAGCGGTCGGTCGGGCAGCTCACCCGCCACGGGGAGGAAGCGCGACAGCTCCGGCAGACAGAGCCGCCCGGCAAGACGCGCTGAGAGCGAGCCGATGCTATCCGGGCGCCAGCCCTTGAATGGGAGATCCAGCTCACCGCCCAGCTTACTCTGAGGCAGCTCGACGATCAGGTCCTCCACCCTCAGGCGGTCCCTGTCCTTGGTCACCAGTCCGGAGAGGCGCGTCACCCGCCAGCCGTCCCCCGTGGCGAAGCTCGCATCCTTAAGTTGCGCTGCAAGGTCGGAGGCACCTCCGTAACGGACTGACTTACCCTGCAGGGCAGCAGACCAAGGAAAGGGGAGGATCTCCAGCGGGGAACCCACCTTTGCCAGGTCGGCCTCGATCCTGATCTCCTCGACGGTGTAGAGCGAGTCAGGGAGATTGACCACACCCTCCTTGGCGAGAGCGTCGTAGATGTGGGTGTCGATGATCAGGCTGTCGGGCGAGTCGGTGAAGGTGGCAGAGACATTACTCAGCCGAAGCTTGTCCCAGCGGATTGTGGGAGGAGGCGACTTGGGTTCCTCCTCTTTCTCCTCTTTCTCCTTAGGCAGGATCAGCACGTCCATCCGGGAGTCGGACAGCTCCACGGTGCCGAAGCTCATGTGGCTGAAGGAGGGGTCAAAGGAGGCTCGGTCCACAGCGAAGCGACTGATACGCCCCGTCAGGACCATACTGTCACCGGGTGCGTGGTAGTCGAGCTGTGCGCGCTCTAAGGCGACCCCGCTCAGTGGGAGGTCTCGGTGGCGTAGGTAGGCAATCGCATCGGTCTGAGCTGTCAGGCGCTTGGCATACAGTACCGTATCTCCACCGGCTGTAAGAGCCTGGAGCCCATCTAAGTAGAGCTTCCCGGGGAAGCCGACGCTCAGTCGCTCCACCGACATGCGCAGTCCCGTAGACTGCTCCATCGTCGCTAATAGTTGATTGGCGATGCGGGTCTGGACGGAGGGGATCATCAGGAGACCGGTGAAGATCACCAAGATCAGGAGCAGCACCCCGAGGATGCCCCCGAGCCAAGAGAGCAGACGGAGCCACAGGGGACGCTTCTTTTTCCTTAAGCGCTCCTGATCCGTCCCCGTCTCCCGCTCCTCGGAGAGGTCGACAGGGTTATCGCTCTGGGGCAAGTCTCCCCGCTTTTCCTGCATATATGGTGTACTCAGATGGTATGCAAAGTTAATAATTTATCTCACCCTTTCCCCTCTCTCCTCACTTCAGGGGTGACGCATTAGGGCTAATTCGCATTTTGATGTGCTGGGAGGGGAGTAAAAAGAGATTACCTTTGTTGAGGAGACAAAAGATACTATATGAGACCTTTGCACGGTAAAAGTGCCATATTTCCTTGTATATCAGATGTATAATCGTTATATTTACACCATAAACGGAATCCTCATGGCACGAAACATCAAGTCAGACGGC
>CAMXXM010000175.1 GCA_947253195.1 uncultured Porphyromonas sp. | reverse complement strand
CGCCTATGGAGGTGACTACGCTTGCGTCGATCATCAATGAGGAAAGTGCCAAGAGAGATGAGTACCCTGTCATAGCGGGACTCTATCTCAATAGGCTCAAGCGGGGGATCCCTCTGCAGTCTGACCCCACGGTGCTCTTTGCGATCGGGGATCGGTCGATCAGGCGAGTGCTGCATAAGCATCTGGAGATTGAGTCTCCGTACAATACCTACTTGTATAAGGGACTCCCGCCTGGTCCTATCCGCATTCCATCAGCGGACGCCATCGATGCGGTACTCTCTCCCGCCAAGCACGACTATATCTATATGTGTGCCAGGGAAGACTTTAGCGGGTATCACAATTTTGCAGCCTATTACTCAGAGCATATGCGAAATGCGAGGGCTTATGCCACAGCCCTTAACGAGCGAAACATTCATTGATCCACTGTCCATATGAAAGTATCCAAATTGATCTCTTACCTTGAGACGCAAGTGCCACTGAGCCTGCAGGAGTCGTACGATAACTCCGGACTCCAGCTTGGTGATCCTGACCAAGAGTGTCGGGGGGTGTTGCTAGCGATAGATATTACGGAAGAGGTGCTGCGTGAGGCAGTTGAGCTGGGGTGCAATGCGGTCTTTACCCATCATCCGTTGCTCTTCCACAGCCTACGGCGCATCACAACCGAGACTTATATAGAGCGATGTGTCGCGTTTGCCCTCAAGCACGATCTCGTCATCTACAGCTCTCATACCTGCTTAGACAATAGCCCACTGGGACCTAATGCCTACTGGGCATCCAAGATGGGTCTCCGTGAAGTGAGGGTCTTGGATCCTAAGCCGGACTTCTACTGCAAGGTGGTCACCTACGCCCCTCGTCAGGATGCGGATGCGATAAGAGTCGCTCTGTCAGAGGCGGGAGCAGGTAGGCAGGGTGAGTATAGTGGGTGTAGCTTTTCTGTCGATGGGGAGGGGCGATTTACCCCTTCTGCAGAGGCCCATCCACACTGTGGGACTCCCTGCATGAGTCATGTGGAGCCGGAGAGCTGCATCTCTGTATTGGTCGACAAGGGACGGCTGGGATCTGTATTATCTGTCCTGAGGGAAGCCCATCCTTACGAGGAGCCGGCGGTCGATGTGCTGCCGGTCAGCTACCGCTCGTCAGAGCTTGGCTCAGGCATAATCGGGGATCTCCCTCAGCCGATGACTCTGGAGGAGATTGTTGATAAGATGTCGGTTTTTCAGCCGGTGGAGCAGGTCTGTCATAGTAGATACGATGGTCGAGCTGTGCGGAGGGTGGCTTTTTGCAGTGGCTCCGGTGCTTTCCTTTATCAGAAGGCAGGCGGGATGGGTGCTGAGCTCTTTTTGACCGGAGAGGCTAAGTACAACGACTTCTATGACGCTACCGACTATACCGTCTTAGCGACCTATGGTCACTACGAGTCAGAGCTGATGACACAGAATATATTGGGAGAGATCTTGTCAGAGAAAATAGGTACATTTGCACTCCACTACTCTGTAAATAGTGCAAATCCGGTAAATTATCTCGAGAGAAGTAATGGTAAAAAATAATTCAAAAGATCTAGAGGAGCTCTCCGTACAGGATAAGCTCAAGGCGCTGTATAAGCTGCAGCTGGTTACCAGTGAGATTGATCGCATCCGTATCATCCGTGGTGAGCTGCCTGAGGAGGTACGTGACCTTGAGGACGAGATCGAGGGGCGCCATACTCGCTACCAGAAGGATCAGGATGAGATCGCCGAGCTCAATCGCCTGATCGGTGAATATAAGGAGAGTACTACTAACTCCAATGAGCTGATCAAGAAGTACAATGAGCAGCTCCATAATATCAGCAATAATAGAGAGTATGACCTCTTGGTCAAGGAGATAGAGTATCAGAACCTCGAGATCCAAGGATTCGAGAAGGATACCCGCCTCGCCAAGGAGCGCATCGCTCGGCTGGAGGAGTCTATGCAAGAGCTGAACCAAGAGACTCAGGATCGAGAAAAGGATCTGGAGCTCAAGAGGACCGAGCTCGACACCATCATCTCTGAGACGAAGGAGCAGGAGGATAAGCTGCACGATGAGACTAAGGAGCTGGAGGCTAAGATCGATGAGCGCTTACTCCGAGCATTCCATAGGACCCGTGACTCCTACCGCAATGGTCTGGCTGTCGTGACGATCGATCGAGGCGCCTGCAAGGGCTGCTTTAATAAGATCCCCCCGCAGAGGATCATTGATATCCAGTCTCGCAAGAAGATCACTGCCTGTGAGTATTGTGGTCGTGTCTTGGTTGATCCTGAGCTGGCGGAGGAGTCAGCGCGTGAGATTGATCTGCAGTAATAGGGTGTCCCACTGATGTCTTAGGAGTGCTTCAGAGCTTTTGAGCCCTGAGGCACTCTCTGCTATGTTATGTCGCTAAGTCTCGGAGGTCATATGTTTCCCAAAGGGTCGACAATCATTGTCGGTCTGAGTGGGGGCGCGGACTCGGTCTGCCTGATGGATTTGCTCTACAAGACCGGCTATATAGTTGTGGCTGCGCATGTCAATTTCCACCTACGGGGGAGCGAGAGTGATAGGGACGAGACCTTTGTGCGAGAGCTATGCTGCGAGCACTATCCTGAGGCCAAGCTCGTGATCCGATCCTTTGATACCATCGGATACGCTCGTGAGCAGAGACTCTCTGTGGAGATGGCTGCTCGGGACCTGAGGTATGCCTGGTTTAGCGACCTCTTGGGTAGCTACGAGGCTGCCGCCATTGCGGTGGCTCATCATGCCGGAGATCAGGTGGAAACGCTTCTTCTCAACCTTGCCAGAGGTACTGGTGGGAGAGGTCTCTGCGGGATGCGGACTCTGGATAAACGGACTAGCATCTGGCGTCCACTGCTGTCTGTAACGCACGACGAGATACTTCGCTATCTCTCAGAGCAACAGTTGCCCCATGTGGAGGACTCCTCCAACGAGGATCCCTCTATCACGAGAAATCTCATTCGGCATAAGCTGATACCACTATTTCAGGAGATAAACCCTTCTTTCACCTCCGGTGCCATCCAAACCATGTCCCATCTCCGAGAGGAGCAAGAGTATCTGGATAGACAGGTGGCGCAAGCTAAGTTGGCTCTCTGGGATGAGGACTGTGGGTGCTTGGACCTAAGTGGAGATCCCTTTGCACTCTACCGGATTATGAGCGATATGGATCTCACAGCGACTCAGGTAAACGACATCCTCTCGCCTACGACAGAGGGTGGGGCGCTATTTGAGACTGCATCAGGTGATCGGTACGAGCTTTTTAGGAAAAAGCTCTATAGGGTGACGCTCCCTATAGTCTCTGCTGAGCAGGTTAGTACAGATATGTTTTGGTCTCAGATCCTCAGAATTACATTTCTACAGCCACTTGAGGAGGGTGATCGCATTCGTACAGCTCGTCCTTCAGATACATTTGTACTGCCGGGGATGAGTAGGGGGCATAAGTCGGTCTTTCAGTTTCTCAAGGAGTGTGGTATTCCATCGTCCTATCGGCCGATCTGTCCGGTGTTGGTGGGTAAGGCCGATCAGGTGAGGCTTGTACTCTGTCGTCACAGAGGTGATCAGCCTTTCCGCATTACCCCGGTAGAGGGTGCCGGCTACTTTGCCCATCTGCTCGTAAGGGGTGCCAAGTAATAGGTCTCACTTCGCACAGAAATACGACTTTCTACTCATAATCCTTACATAAGAGCAAAAGAAAAGAGGAGGGTAAGATCGCTCTTACTCTCCTCAAAACCAGAGCGGAAAACGAGACTCGAACTCGCGACCTCAACCTTGGCAAGGTTGCGCTCT
>CAMXXM010000174.1 GCA_947253195.1 uncultured Porphyromonas sp. | reverse complement strand
ATGTAGCCATTTAAGGGTAGACAAAGTCGGGCACAGGGATGGAATTCCAGTCCCGATGGGATAAAACTACAGTCCCGTAGGGGTGGAACTACAGTCCCATAGGCTTGGAACTCCAGTCCCGTAGGCTTGGAACTCCAGTCCCGTAGGCTTGGAACTCCAGTCCCGAGGGAGGAGACTCCGGGCAGTTCGCCATTTTTGTCTATCATTGCACTCGGAACAATTGAAAGAGAAAGATGATCAAGAACGTATTAGTTGATGTAGGAGGGGTACTGATAGACCTCCACAGATCAGTAGCTGTTGATCGGCTGAGAGAGCTGGGAGTAACGGATGCAGACGAGATGCTGGACTCCTACCGCCAGACCGGCGACTTCCTCGACTACGAGAGCGGGCGGATCAGCACGGAGGACTTTGCGCACCATCTCTCCGAGACCTACCACAGGGAGATCACCATAGAGCAGCTCCGGTGGGCCCTTCTTGGCTTCATCAAGCGCGTCTGTGAGGAGAAGCTCACCTTCCTCGAGGAGGAGATCGCACCACACTATCGGGTACTGGCGCTCTCCAATACCAATCCTCTGCTGTATGACTACTTCGAGAGCAAGGACTTCATCTCCTCCGGCAGACCGCTGTCGGACTTCTTTGAGCGCATCTTCACCTCCTACACTATGGGGATGTGCAAGCCGGAGCGGGAGATCTTCCTAAGGGTCCTCGAGGAGGGCAATCTGCTACCAGAGGAGACACTCTTCCTCGATGACGGGCCCGCCAATACCGCCATGGCTCGATCCCTCGGCATGGTCGCCTACACCTGCAAGAATGAGGAGGACTGGCGGGATCCGATCCGCCGCCTGTTGGTCAGATAAGTAGCGCCGTCAGAAGATAGGCAATCCAGGAGAGCAGCCAGGCGACACCCGTCGCATAGACGGCATCAAAAACCGCCCACCTATAGGAGCCGGTTTCCCTCCCCACAGCGACGAATGTAGCGATACAGGGGAAGTAGAGCAGGACGAAGACAAGGAAAGCGACCACCGTAGGGATAGTCAGCACCGGGCTCCCATCCGGATAGGTAGACAGACGGAGCCGCTCCGAGAGGGAAGAGGTGTCCTCCTCGTCCCCCACATAGAGCACCCCGAGCGTACTCACCACCACCTCTTTTGCAGCCACACCGGTTAGCGTCGACACAGAGAGTCGCCAATCAAAGTGCTGAGGGGCAAAGATGGGCGAGACTGCCCTCCCCAGCCGTCCGATGTACGACTGCTCCTGTGAGATGACCCGTAGCTGTCGCTCCGGCGTGAGTGTTTCAAAGCTTGCCGCCTCCTCCGGACCTACCCGATCCTTATAGGAGGCCACCAGCTCCTTTCCCTCGGGGGTCTCCAAGCTGTCTACGAGGGGGAAATAGCCAAGTGCCCAAATGATGACCGTCGCAGCGAGGATCGTTGTTGCCATTTTCTGCAGATACTGTCGCGCCCGCTCCCAGGTATGGATCACGATGGTCTTCGCCGCCGGCACCCGATAGGGCGGCATCTCCATGACATAGGGGGTCTCATCGTCCATGGGGAGGACCTTTGAGAAAAGCAGCGACGACAGCACCCCGACCAAGATCCCCAGGAGGTAAATGGCAAAGAGTGCCACCCCCGCATGCCGGGGGAAGAAGGTCCCCACCAGCAGGAGATAGACCGGGAGCCGTGCGCTACAGCTCATAAAGGGCGTCACCAAGATCGTGATCAAGCGAGACTTTTGGCTCTCGATCGTGCGTGCTCCCATGATCGCCGGGACACTGCACCCAAAGCCCATAAGCATCGGCACAAAGCTCTTGCCGTGCAACCCTATCGCCGCCATAAGGCGATCCATAATAAAGGCGGCCCTGGCGAGGTAGCCCGTGTCCTCCATCAGACTGATGCAGAGGTAGAGTATGAGGATGTTGGGTAGGAAAACCAGCACACCCCCTACGCCGCCTATCACACCATCTACCAGTAGCGACCTCAGGGGGCCCTCGCTCATCGTCCGCTCCAGCAGACTACCAAGCCACCCCATACCACTCTCTATCCAGTCCATAGGGTACTGACCGAGGGTGAAGGTGAGCTCAAAGGTGAGAAACATCAGGAGCAAGAAGATCGGGTACCCCCACGCGCGATGAGTCACTATGTCATCGATCCGCTTATCAATCCGAGTGGATCGCCCCTCGCTGCGCCGGATATAGATCCCGTCAAGTACCGTCCGGATGTGCCTGTATCGGGTGTCGATCAGCTGCTGCTCAAGCACACCTTCGCCCTCTCCCGACCCGGTATAACTCTCGACGATCCTGTCCACCTGCTCCAGCACACGGCTGCCGGCGGGGTCACGACGAGCCACATAGCCCCTGAGCGTCTGGTCCTGCTCCAGCAACTTAATGGCGAGGAAGTCCGGACGGAGCCAGGCACTCTCATCACCGAGAGAGGTCTCCGACTCGATGAGCCGGGTCACCTCCTCTATGGACTGACGGAGCGCCCCCTCATACTTCACGCTCGGCCCGGTGGGTCGATGAGCAGCGTCAAGTCGCTCCCGGTGTAGACGAGCCACAGTAGCAAAGAGCTCCCTTAGCCCCTCACCGGTCCGACCGATGGTCGGGATCACCGGCATACCGAGCCGTCTCGACAGCGCCTTGATATCAAGCCTTGTGCCGCTCTCCCTCAGCTCGTCGTACATATTCAGCGCTACAACAGTCGGCACGCCCGCCTCCATGAGCTGAATCGTCATGTATAGGTTTCGCTCCAGATTGGATCCGTCGACGACATTGACGATCACATCAGGCGGAGTCTCGCTCTCAAAGAGCTGATGGGTCACAAACTTCTCCTCCGGTCCGTAGGAGGAGAGGGAGTAAGTCCCCGGCAGATCGACTAAGTGGAAGAGTGTATCCCCCTGTCGGTAGTCCGCCACGGCAGCCGCCACAGTAACACCCGCATAGTTGCTCACCTGCTCGTGAGAGCCACTGGCAGCATTGAAGAGCGAGGTCTTGCCACAATTTGGATTGCCGACAAAAGCGACCGTCACCTCACTGGCCACCGGACCATTTGTCTTAGGGAGACTTTTTTCCGCAAGAGGTGGAGGCGTACCGACTAAGTGATCAGGAGAGACAGCTTCGGGCTCAGCCTTGGGCTCTACGGGTGACACCTCGATCGTCTCCGCCTCAGACCGGCGTAAGGTGAGTCGGTACCCAAGAATGCTGTACTCGACCGGATCGAGAAGCGGCGCATTGCGGATCACATGCACCTCAGCTCCGGGGACAAACCCCATCTCCAGCAAACGCTTCCGAAAGGTCCTCGGAGCTGTATGATAGACGATGGTGCCAGTCTCTCCCGTGTGGAGCTGTGTAAGTCTCATGACGCTTATTATCCTCTAATCTCTTCTGAATTGCAAATGTGCCTAAAGATAACGGGGATCTAAATACCCACTTCTGAGTATTTTCCGGCTCCCTCAGCCGCCATCAAGAACTCTATTCCCTTGCAGGGGGGGATAATGTATATCTTTGGGGACAGAAATCCGTTCTCTAATTTCCTTTCATCACGATATGAGTGTTATGAATGCTTGCACCAAAACCTTGCTGTCACTGCTGGTAACGCTACTGACAGGCCTGACCTGTCTCGCCACGGACTACCACACGCTACTGAGGGATAAGACCACGGGCGAAGCGGTCGCCGGTGCGACTGCCCTCCTCCTAGCACCCGACTCGACGACTCTGGCGGTGGTGGTGTCGGATGCCGAGGGGGCGGTGAGGCTCTCCGGCGAGGGGGCGTGCTGCCTCCGCATCTCGCACCTGATGTACCA
>CAMXXM010000173.1 GCA_947253195.1 uncultured Porphyromonas sp. | reverse complement strand
GAGAGAGGGTGATCATCACCTTTGTCGGCGGGCAGGGGCTCTGGGGCTCCACGGCGGACAAGCCGATGCCGCAGTACGTCATGGAGAGTACCGACGACGGTCGCACCTGGAGCGAGCCGAGGACGATGCAGCCCCGGCTCTACGGGACCAACTGTCCCGACCCCGCGCGCCGGAAGTACGCTGCCTCCTTCATCGCCGCCGGTCACGGTGCCACAGCCTGCTACGGACGGATCATGTACGTCGCTGCCATGTGGGACCCCGAGCGACGCGCCTTTGACAACCGCCTCGTCTACAGCGACGACCTGGGCGAGACCTGGCAGGTCTCGGAGCCTGCCTACGACCGCGGCGATGAGTCCAAGGTGATCACGATGCCCGACCGATCGCTCCTGATGAGCATCCGAAATCCCCGCCGCGGCGACCGAATATTCTCCGTCAGCAACGACGGCGGCATCACCTGGGAGCAGACAGATCGCTACGCCGGTCTCCACGACGTCGCCTGCAATGGTGCCCCCTTCCTCACCTCGCCCGCAGACGGCATGCGCCTCATGCATACCCTCCCCTCCGGCCCCGGTCGCCAAAACGGGCGACTCTACAGCTGGAGTGAGGAGAAAGGCTGGGACGAGGGTGTCCTCCTCACGCCCGGCTGGTGTGCCTATACCGAGGCGCTGATGATCGACGACCACACCATCGGCTACATAGCTGAGGAGGACGAGGAGATGTCGCTCGTCTTCTACACCATCGGCCTACGCGATCTGCCCCTCATCGAGGACAAGTAATCCCCCTCCCCTCAGGGGAAATTCTTTTACCGATATTAGTGATCTCTAATATCGGTATTAGTCGCACCTAATATCGGGTTTAGTGTAACGACATAGGGGGGCATTAGGGGGGAAAAAGAGGTGTATGGGTCAAAATGGTGGGTGATATAGGAGGATAACGTAGTGTTTATCGTATCTTTGAGCATTTGAAAAGGCGAAAAAATGAACAAAAAAATGTCCGAAGTGTGGGAGCCTCTGTGTCGTTAGTAAGGGGGAGGGAACGAAAGGTACCCGAAGATGTTAAGTGCAAAAATGGTCGCTATACGTGATCAGTAGTAGGAATTGGAGGGAAATGTGAGGGGAAATTGAGAGAAAACGAAACGGTTCATTTGTGTTGATTTTGTGTTAACTTTGTGGCACACCTCTCGAAGGATCGTCGATGGATTGTTGATCGAGAAGTGACTATTAGATGAATTAAGTCATATTCCTTGTCTTTTGGGGCTATATGCGGTTTTCGTGCCGTGTATAGCCCCTGCTTTTGTCCCCCGAAAATCGGTTAATGAGAGGTCTTTTTGGAGGGAAATAGAGGTGGTGCCGAATGACCATCGAGAGGTCATCGACAGGTGAAAAATCACTTAGGGGGTGCATAGGGGGTGCATTTAGGGGGTGCATCCTCCGCAACCCACTAAGTTACAATGTAACCCTTTAGGGGGTGCATTTTTTGGTATATCCGACTACCCTACGGACTGCCTTGCTATCCAAAAACGCTTCAATAAATGGCGTTTTTCGGGTTTAAGTGGTGCGATAAAGCCACTGACGAAATACCATAGATCCACGATCGGGATCAGTCATAAAACCCCGAAACGCTGACCACAAGCGGGATCGCCGCACTTTCTGTCCCTAAAATGGGGCAAAAAGTGCGCACAGCCTATATTTAGGCCATTGCCATATAGCAGATGGACAGCTTGACGAGTGCAAGGTGCCGAATGGCCGCGCGTGGTATGTCGACCGGGTCGTAATCCGGATTGAGTGAGTGCAGCGACACGTAGTCATCCCCCCTCTCGCTCTTCCGCACCACCTTGCACACCATAAAGGTGTCAAACTCTATTACATAGTCGACGAAGTAAATCTGTCCATAAAGGATATGCCCGATGTCGTGCACGAGGGCGAAGGCGATGATGTCCCCTGCTCGGATCACCGGTGTCATAGAGCTCCCCACGACCCTCACCGCACCGTCGCACTTGGGAGCGTTGGGGATGTGCAGGGTGTCCTCTATATACTGAGCCGAGTTGTCGATATTCTCCAGCAGGCCACCGGTCACGGAGAAGGAGTAGAGCGGGATGTCCTGCGACTCCACGCGTCTCTCATTCGTCCCCGCGAATGCGGGTGTCTCCGATACCTGCATCCCGGTATCTGTGTGGATCGTCTCACGAAGCATTGAGCCCTCACCCGTGAGGAGCCATTCGGCGGATATATCGAAAGATCTTACGATCTTTGTCAATGCCTCAGCTGAGGGCTGTGATCCGTTGATATAGCTGCGCACTCTTGCCTCGCTAAGACCTGTCTTCGCACCAAAAGCGCTCTTGTTGCCATCTGAATAGGTCTGGACGAGTTGTTCTATTCTTCCCGATATGCCGTCGCTCATTGTCGTTGTATAGTTCGTTTATGTCGTGATATGTTTTGAATACGAAATATCTTTCGTACATTTGTCACGTCGTTACGATGTAACGGGGCATAAATATACACAAAAGAGACAAGGACATGGACAAGAAAACAGAGAGGATACTGGTCTCCACCGCAGAGAGGCGGTGGCTGGAGGAGGCACTCGGTGTCTCCCGCAAGACCGTCTCCGAGGCACTGAATTACCGCTCATCGAGCGAAATGGCACAGAAGATCCGCACCCTCGCCCTCAAGCGCGGCGGGCAATACATCGCCCCCGATGCGATGGCGACGATCTTTGAGTCAAATGGCGACATGGTGCAGACCTGGGGCAGCTCAGCCCGTCTTGTCGCGAAGCGCGACACCGGCGAAGTACTCGTCACCATCACCGGAGAGACCCCCAGGCACTACCCCTCCATGACCCCGTCGGAGCTCCTCGCGGAGCAGCGACGGATCGAGATAGCACTGGCCAGGTAAGCGATGGAGATGTACCAGGGAAAGATAGGGCTCACCTGGGACGAGCTGACGGAGGGAGATGACCCCATCGTGAAGCCCAATACACTCAAGAGCCGCCTCCGGAGAGGTACCACGAGGTACCTCCGTCGGGGGCGCGGGCGCGGCATCGCAGCCCTCGTCGAGTACGAGAGCCTCCCCGGAGCGGAGCGCAAGGAGTGGGTCCGCCGCCACGGCGACCCCTACGCCGCCACCCGTGATCCACGCACCATCCCTGCCGACCTCGTCCTCGAGGAGGATGCCGCCGCCCGGCGCTACTACACATACGAGTACACCTACGAGGATCGGGGGCAGCAGCTCCACCTCGCAGACAACCTCGTCGACGAGTACACCCTCAACGCCACCTGCCTCTCCGCTCTCATCCGGAAGCGCAAGCAGATGAAGCTCCTCGGCCGCGCCCACGGCAATCGCCGAGGCAGTCTCGCGAGTGAGCTCCTCGCCTACTCCGAGCGGCTCCGCAAGGAGTACGGTCACACCCTCCCCGCGAGCGAGAAGCGCCTCCTGGGCAAGCTGCGCAGCTATGAGCAAAAGGGGTACTCCACCCTCATCAGCGGCAAGGTGGGCAATACGAATAGGGACAAGATCACCCCCGAGGTGGGAGAGTACCTCATCGGTCTCAAGCGCAGTCGTCTGCCCCGCTACTCCTATGTGCAGGCGTGGCGGAAGTACAATGCCGAGTGCGAGGCGAGGGGGTGGGCGCCCATCGACAGTCTCTCCACCATACGGGACTACCTCGACAGTCCCCGCATCCGCCCCCTCTGGCTGGATGCGGCCATAGGTGAGGTGCGAGCGCACCAACAGCTCGGTCTCAAGCTCCACACCAAGCTCCCCTCCCTCCCCAATGCCCTCTGGTACGGCGACGGCACGCGGCTCAACCTCTACTACGTCA
>CAMXXM010000172.1 GCA_947253195.1 uncultured Porphyromonas sp. | reverse complement strand
ACACCCATAAGGTTTCGTCGGCAGCGTCAGATGTGTATAAGAGACAGGCAAAGGACTCCCTAAATCCGTCCGGTACCACCATCAGATCTTGAGCGAGAAGCCGAAGCTGAAGAGCTCGTTGTACTGCAGGAGAGACTTGAAGGTCTTAGGCTCATTGAGGATCACACTGTCATCAAAGCGTAGATTGACGTTGAGCATCGTGCTGAAGTACTTATTAAAGGCATACTCCAGGGTGTTCTCCAGCTCGGTCTCTATATGCTTATAGGAGGTATTATAGTAGAGCCTGGAGCGCCAGGAGAAGGCGTCGGAGAATTGCCAGTCCAGATTCATCCGCAGAGACGAACCGAGACGGAGGAGGTAGTCCTGATCCTCCTGCAGACCATACCTGCCCCTCGTCACATCCTTCGCCCAGATCCAGATGAATTGCATCGAGGCGGGCGCCACATTGAGTGAGAAGTTGAGGTTGTTGAAGGGGTTGCCGCCGATCTTTTTCTTCTTAAGATTGTACTTCATACCGAGACCGCCGTCAAGGATCAGCGGTGCGAAAGCGGAGGTGGTGAGCTGTCCCTCGCGATCGTAGTTCTTCAGCAACTGACTACGGAGGTTTAGGTCAATGGTATAGAACCACCGCTTCCAGGCCTGGAGACCGAGGTTGCTCCTCATCCGGAAGACATCCTCGCTGATCTTAAAGTTTGGCTTTCCCTCCAGTTTGATCTCGCTCGGCACGGTGAAGAGTCCCAGCTTGTACTCCAGCTCATTGACCCACTCCACCTTGTCTTTCTTGTACGACAGTCCGTAGAAGAGTCGAGAGGCGAAGTTGGCACTGCTGGTACCGCCCTTATGCCAGTTGGGTGACACCTGATTTTGCGCCAGCTGAGCGTGTGCCTCGAAGCGTGGGATCCAGTACCTCCTCTCGACGGACACCGTCTCGATCACCCCCTCCGCCTTGGTGGGTACATTGGGCATATCCATTACCGCCAGCTCACCCGAGTAGGAGGGACCCTCCACCGGCTTGTACTCCAAGTGGTCACTCGGGAGGAACTCCGAGGTATAGCGGATCAGATCGGGGTGGAGGAAGAAAAATTGCTCTCTCAGCTGCTGATCCGTACGCCAGCGATCCATTCGCCGCGCAAAGCCGGTCGTATGACCATACTCCTGCTCCAGCTTATCGATCGTCTGCCGGAGGATGGACTGCCGGACAAAAGGGTTGTGGAGACGGGGATCAGTCTGCCGAACGAGGGCTGCCTTGTCGAAGTGAAGCGAAGGGAGCTTCCACAGGTCAAAGAGCAGCGGTGCAAAGAGCGACGAGGAGGGGACATAGCCGGAGGTCCTCAGCTGCAGTGGTCGCCCGATCACCTGTCGCGCCTCGGGGCTCAGCCCCGGCGTAAGGGTGTCACTCGCCAAGATCTGCTCCGAGTAGGCGGGATAGAGTGGGATCACCTCGCTCCGTTCTGCTACATCCTGAGCGGACGCTACCACTCCACACAGCATCATGAGGGCACCAAGCCCTCCGGTAACTATTCTCTTCATCATACTCATCTTACTCTCTATCATTCAACTATGGTGGGGAGCTCCCGCCACCGCTCACTGCATACGATAAGCCCCACAAGTGGGCTGCACAAAGATAATACTTTTGCTTCATCCACCGGTGGTCCCCTACCCCGAGTGGCAGGGCAAAGCACACGGATCATCGTAACAGCCTGGGAGCGAGAGACTCGCCCTATAGACAGAGCCCTTAGGCTACATCAGGTCCCGGGATCGTCTGATTCTCAATGTATTTCCCCTGCTCCCTCTGAGCAAACTCTAATACCGGTATTAGTGACGCCTAATATCGGTATTAGTGAATTCTTTTATCGGTATTAGATCGAACCTCCAGCAGAGGGGGGGGCAGACGGATGAGAAAGACGTGGCACCTGAGAGGATCGTAGATGACATTGCGAGAGATCGGCAGGAGAAACAGAAAGGCGTGACGTCTACTCAACAGCGGTGGTGTGCCCTACCATGGGGCAAGGGGCTAAAGCGGATTGGCCGATACGCTTGCTCAGAAGAAAGAGTCCTAGATTCCGCAAGCTGAGTTAGGAGCAAAAAATGAAGGGTGAGAAATCGCAAGAAATCTCACCCTTTGTCGTTAGAAATTGCTATCTTTATATTGACACAAATAACTGATCAACAATATCTAACACCCTATAAAGGTATGGTAAAGGTACGAGTAATTTCCGAGAGGGCACAGCGTTTTGGCGGACTAAATCTTGTTTTTCACTCCAAGGAGTACGAAAAGATTCTTGAGCTGTGTGACAAGGAGCTGGGAGTAAGGAGCAGCACCGGTGGTGGATACTCCTACTCAGAGGTGATCAATGCTCTATTCCTCAGCGTTTTATCTGGTGGCACGTGTGTTGAGGACATTAATCTCTTAGTCCCCGAGTTATCTCAAAGCCCTTACATAAAGGCTCCGAGTGCAGATAGTGTGCTTCGGACACTCAAGAAACTGTCGGTTGAAGATGAATTGGTGAAAGCGAGGGGGTCAGGGATAAACTATGCGTTCAATCGTAATTCAAAGCTGAACGAACTCTTGGTAAAAGGGACTATTGAGATAGGGCTGTTGGAGCGTGGCAAAGCCTGCGACTTTGACTACGACAACCAAATTATCCGGACAAGGAAACGAGACTCTGCATGGACCTATAAGAAGGACGTAATGGGGTATGCCCCCGGGATTGCCTTTGCCAATGGTCATCCTATCAGCATTGAGGGGCGTGGAGGAAATGCACCCGTGATTTTTGATCAGGCGAGGACACTTCGACTAGCCTATGAAGCACTTCTAAAGGAGGGGGTGAAGGTGAAGCGCTCAAGAATGGACGCCGGATCGTACAGCAGAGAGGTAATCTCGGTGGTGGAGGAGTATTCCGATCTCTTTTATATCCGTGCCATAGACACCCCCTATCATAGGTCGTTAGTTGAGGAAAGCACTTCCGGATGGAAGCTGCTAAGGCTCAGAGGCAGCACCGGAGGTATGAGAGAGGTGGAAGCCAGGAGCGTGATGGCAGACGAGTTTATCAGGGGGAGGAGTTACAGGGTCGTGCTTTATCGCTACAATGATGGATGGGCTGAGGACACTATGTTTTCTGATGATAAGGAGATGAAGTATCGATACTTTAGCATCATCACAAATGATTGGAAGAGTAGCGAAGAGGAGATCATAAGGTACTACAATAAGAGAGGCAGTATTGAGCGGGTCTTCGACCAGATGAATAACGACTTTAACTGGGCACACCTGCCAAGCTCTGACATGAATCAAAATACTGTGTTTATGCTCCTTACGGCATTGCTGAGGAACTTCTACACGAAATATGTTTCAGAGGTGTCAAAGCGGAGCGGGCGACTTATTAGCTCAAAAGCACGTCTCAAAAAGTTTATCCACCACTTTGTCACCTGTCCGGCTCGGTGGGTGAAGAGTAGGACCGGTGATGTCCTGCAACTCTTTGGGGCAACAGCTTTACAGCGATGGTATGTGAAACAGATGTATGACTGGTAGGAGAAGACTGACTGTCAGACGATACAAGTGCACGACCGCTTTGAGACAATGGTGTCTTGAAGCAACGGCAGGAGTGCCAACAAACGTAGGATTTACACAAAAGAGCGCAGTGAATACATCGTAAAGAGACAAAAAGAGAATGTGCGGACCTACAGATAGAGATTTTGGTCTGCCAGAAAGTCGGGATGCAAGAAAAAATAAGCATTAAGTACCCGACAACCGCAACAAATCTCCAGCCTGCGGAATCGAGGAAATCCTCCCACTTTTGTTAGATATATTTTTTTGTGTAATTTTGTAATCGTTATG
>CAMXXM010000171.1 GCA_947253195.1 uncultured Porphyromonas sp. | reverse complement strand
GGAGGGGGTGCGCCATGCGGAGGAGTATTTCGTCCGGCACGGCAAGGTGGCGACCTTCACCGGTCGGCTTGTCCCGGGGATCCGGCAGCTGATCTCACTGCCGGCAGGGCTGTCGCGGATGCCGCTGGCACCCTTTTACCTCTATACCGCACTTGCGGCGGGCCTCTGGAATATTGTCCTGATCTCTATCGGGTGGTATCTCGAGCACGTCGTGCCGATGGATCAGCTCAGCCCTATGGTCTCCCGCTACAGCACGG
Organism: uncultured Porphyromonas sp.; assembly: GCA_947253195.1. Lineage (GTDB taxonomy): Bacteria > Bacteroidota > Bacteroidia > Bacteroidales > Porphyromonadaceae > Porphyromonas_A. The sequence continues at coordinate 3,617 of CAMXXM010000171.1, read as the reverse complement.
AGATCGGGCGTATCATCATCGCCGTGGTGGTGATCGTACTCGGGGTGATGATGTACCGGGCACACCGGCGTAAGTCCCTCGATGAGAGCCTCGATGATCAGGAAAAGAGCAAGTGAGCCATGGCTGAGGAGAGACCATTTAACATACCTGAGAGCGATGAGCCGGTGGCTGCCAAGCGAGTCCGTATGGCTCGGTGGGACAGACTGTCCAACCTCTTTGTCGGCGACAAGGGGATCTGGATCGTGACCTTTGCCCTGATGCTGATCAGCATCATCGTCGTCTTCTCCGCCGTGAGCCAGGAGGCGTTTCGGGCAGAGAATAGCGGGCAAAACTTCTTTGGACAGATCCTGAAGCACCTGATCCTGGTGGTCTGCGCCCTCGGCATCATCGTCCTCGGGTCGCACGTCCCGAGCTCATACTATCTGCGATCATCGACGATAGCCTTCGTCTTCTCCCTCATCTTGCTGATGCTGGTGCCCTTCATCGGCATAGAGATCAATGGCGGGAAGCGGTGGTTGAAGATCTTTTTCCTCACCTTCCAGCCCTCGGAGCTGACGCGACTGACGCTGATCAACTTCACCGCCAGCCTCCTCCGCGGGAGCGATGACACCCACTCGTCGCTGCGGGTCTTCTGGATCATTATCATCGCCACCGGGATTACCTGTCTCCTGATCTTTATGGAGAATATCTCGACGGCGGTCTTCCTCGCCCTGATCGTCTACCTGATGATGTGGGTCGGCGGGGCGCATCGGAAGAGTATGCGCTGGCTCACCGTCGGTGCCGTCTCTGTCATCGCTCTGGTGGTAATGGTCGTGATGGTGGCGCCCAAGGGGTCGGTGATCGACATCGGTCGTACCTCGACCGGGTACAGCCGCCTCACAGGATTCTTTGAGAAGTGGGGAAAGCCGATCAATGAGGAGACCTACGACGACATCATGGGCAGCGACTACCAGGTGGTGGCGGCCCAGAAGGCGATCGCCAATAGCAACGTCATCGGCAAGGGTCCGGGGCAGAGCGAGCTGCGGCAGTTCCTCCCACAGGCCTTCTCTGACTATGTGTACAATGTGGTGGTGGAGGAGTACGGCATCTTTGGCTCTGCGGGGCTGCTGATCCTCTACCTTGTCTTCTTCTTCCGCTGCGGGATGCTCGCCAGCCGCTCCCGAAGCATGTACCGGACCCTCGTCCTGATGGGCGTGGGGATACTCGTCACCACACAGGCGATGATGAATATGGCGGTGGCGGCCAACCTGCTGCCGGTGACGGGACAGACGCTGCCCTTTATCTCCAAGGGTGGCTCCTCGTACATCATCACGGCGATCTACTTTGCCATCGTGCAGAGCATCGCACACGATATCAATAAGCGACGACTCTACCAGGACGCTGCGGTATCGGGGCATCCCGACCGGATCATCGACCTGGAGGAGGTGCCGGAGCTGGAGGAGGAGATACAGCTCACAGACGAATTAACCAAGCACCAGAAGGAGCAGCTCCGCGAGGAGATCAAGTCCGGAGGGGCAGAATAGTCTATCTTTATGGATAAAGAAACAGCATCTACGGAATTGTGTCGGGTCATCATCAGTGGCGGCGGCACCGGTGGTCATATCTTCCCGGCGCTCTCCATAGCGGATGAGATCCGCCGCCGCTTCCCGAAGTGCGACATCCGGTTTGTCGGTGCGGAGGGGCGCGCGGAGGCGAAGCGGGTGCCGGCAGCAGGTTACCCGATCCACCTCCTGCCGGTTCGTGGTCTCTCCAGCGGAGGAGGACTCAAGAGACTTTTCTCACTGATCCCCTTCACCATCCGGCTCTACAAGAGCACGAAGCAGGCGCAGGACTTTGTCCACCACTTTGACCCCCAGGTCGTCGTCGGTGTGGGAGGGTACGCCAGTGCGCCGACGCTGATCGCCGCCAATCACTTCGGGATACCGGTGGTGGTGCAGGAGCAAAATTCTTATGCCGGCAAGGCCAATAAGCTGGTGGCAAAAAAAGCGAAGTGCGTCTGCACCGCCTACCCCCATATGCGCCGTTTCTTTCCCGACACCCCCGAGATCGTCCTCACGGGCAATCCGATCCGCCACAGCCTGCTGGAGACGGAGCGGAAGAGCCGCGCGGCGTATGCCACCTTTGACCTCTCACCCGACAAGAAGACTCTCTTGATCCTCGGGGGGAGCCTCGGTGCCGGGACGATCAATAAGAGCATCCTCGAGTCGATCGCTCAGCTCGCCTACCGGGAGGATCTGCAGGTGATCTGGCAGTGTGGCGAGAGCTACTATGGTGGGCTGGAGCGTCAGGTGAGAGACTTTGACTCGATCCACCTGATGCCCTTCATCAGCGAGATGGACCACGCCTACGCCATCGCTGACCTCGTCATCTCGCGTGCCGGTGCCGGCACCATCTCTGAGCTGACCGCCCTCGGGCTGCCGGCGATACTCGTCCCGTCACCCAACGTTGCCGAGGATCACCAGACGCACAACGCTCAGTCCCTCGTTGACCGAGGGGCTGCCCTGATGGTGCCTGACAGCAAGGCCGGGACCGACCTTGTCCCGACGGCCCTCGACATGCTGAGCCATCCGGAGCAGTGCAAGCGTATGGCGACGGCTGCCAAGGAGCTCGGGCTACCCGAGGCCACACAACGAATTGTCGATGAGATCCAGCGCTATGCCCGACCCTAACCCTTCATCAAGAGCTATCTTCTTCATCGGCATCGGTGGCATCGGCATGAGTGCCCTCGCCGAGTATTTCCTCTACTACGGCTATACCGTAGGGGGGTACGACCACGTGCGGAAGCCGGTCTCCGATCGCCTGGAGGCGCTCGGGGCGGAGATCCTCTACGATGACGACCCGACGCTGCTGCCTGAGCCCTTCCGCGCGGATCAGCCGGGACTAACAGTCGTCTACACGCCCGCCATCCATGAGGACAATGGACTGCGGACCTACTACAGAGAGCACGGCGTACTGCAGATCAAGCGGGCTGAGCTCCTCGGGCAGGTGACCCGGAGGCACAAGGCCCTCTGCGTCGCCGGGTCGCACGGCAAGACCACCACCTCCTCCCTCCTCGCCCACCTGATGCGACGCTCCCACCTGGGGGTCAATGCCTTTATCGGTGGTCTGATGCTCAATTACGACTCGAATAACCTGCTTCTCGATGAGGAGAGTGACTACGTGGTGGTGGAGGCGGACGAGTTTGACCGCTCCTTCCACCGCCTGACCCCCTATGCGGCGATCGTCACCGCGACGGAGGCGGACCACCTCGACATCTACGGCACGGCGGCAGAGTATGTGGCAGCCTTTGGCACCTTTGTCGGGCTGTTGCGCCCAGGTGGCTTCGTGATCGCTGAGGAGACCGCTGAGATCCACCCGGAGTCGCTTCCCGAGGCGACCCGGCTCTACCGCTATGGCGCCTCGGAGCAGTGCGACTACTACTACCGAGTGAGCTACGAGGGGGAGCACCTCTTTTTTGACCTACACACCCCTGACGGTGTCCTCCGCCATCTCGAGCTGGGCACACCGATACGGATCAATGTCCTCAACGCCACCGCTGCCATCGCCATGGCGCTCCGCGTGGGGCTGACGGAGGAGGAGATCCGCCCCGCCCTTGCCGACTATCGCGGGATTCACCG
>CAMXXM010000170.1 GCA_947253195.1 uncultured Porphyromonas sp. | reverse complement strand
AGGAAGTGCACCATCTATATGCAGAGCGACGTCCATCAGACGCTGGAGCTTTACCTCTACCTCAATATGCTCGCCTACATGGGCGAGCTGGAGCGGACGACGACCTTCAAGGACAAGGTCCGCCTGCAGCCGGATAATGTCAATGCCGGACTGCTCACCTACCCGACGCTGATGGCTGCTGACATCCTGCAGCACCGGGCGTGGGGCGTGCCGGTCGGCAAGGATCAAGAGCAGAATATGGAGATGGCGCGCATCTATGCCAAGCGCTTCAACAGCACCTACGGGGTAGACTTCTTCCCCCTCCCGAAGTCTCTCGCCAGCCACGGCGATGATGCGGTGAAGATCCCCGGTCTCGACGGCTCGGGCAAGATGGGCAAGAGCGAGGGCAACGCCCTCTATCTCCGCGATGACGAGAAGACAATCCGCAAGAAAGTGATGAAGGCGGTGACCGATGCCGGTCCCCAGGCACCTCACAGCGAGAAGCCGGAGGTGATCCAAAACCTCTTTACCTTCCTCGAGATCGTGTCGGACGAGGAGACCAACCGATATTTCCGCGATGCGTGGGACGACTGCTCAATCCGCTATGGCGACCTGAAGAAGCAGATCGCCGAGGATCTCAATGCCTTCATCGCACCGATCCGCGAGCGGATCGAGGAGTACAGCAGCGACCGCACCTACCTCGAGAAGGTGGCTGCCGCAGGTGCCGAGCGCGCCCGCGAGAGTGCGGAGGCGACGCTGAGGGAGATTCGCAGCATCGTCGGCTTCCCTCCCTACAGAGGCTGAGCCACACAAGTAATAGATACCAACATACAACACAACCGTATAGAATAAGCAAGAAAATGAACGAAGGACAACTGACCGGAACCATCATCAAGATCCTGGAACCACGCAAGGGAACGAGCAAGAATACAGGCAAGGACTTCTTTGTCCAAGAGTATATCGTGGAGACTCAGGAGGAGTATCCGACAAAGGTCCACTTCTCCGTCTTCGGTGAGGACAGAGTGAAGGGGTACAACCTGCAGCAGGGCGATGCCGTGCAGGTCTTCTTCTACGTCAACAGCCGCGAGTTCAACGACCGGTGGTACACCGACATTCGCGTCCGCAACATCGTGAAGATCGACCCCGCTCAGATGGCCGGTGCTCAGGGAGGCACCCCTTATGGTCAGCCGATGGGCAACTTCGGTCCTCAGACTCAGGCTCCCCAGGGTATGCCCGGCTATGGGGGCCAGCAGCCCTACAGCCCCCAGCAGGGCGATGGCGGCAATGGTGGCGGCGTAGACGACCTGCCTTTCTGAGAGATCCATCGATCCGGACGTCCGGTGAGTGGCTGAGAGCCGCCTGTCGGACCCTGTGATAAGTAAGCGGAGGGAGTCCCTTTGGGAAAAGTGGCTCTCCCTCGCTTCGGTGACGATATGAGGCCCGACGCACCGGTTCCCGCAAGTGAGAGAGTGTGTGCGTGACCTGCCCTTCCGTCGGTCTCATGATGTGGCCGTGCAAGGGAGACCCTATGGTCGGGTCGGGGTAACGCATCGTGCCCCCGTCCGTGGGGATGAGAGTAAGAGTGATAGAGTATGAGAGTATGGGATATAAAGAGGTAATGGCCCTCCGCCAAGAGGGCGATCTGGAGAGCGCTGTGAAGCTTGCCCGGGAGGACTACAAGGAGTCCCCCAATCAGTGGTCCTCGTCGGCACTCTTCTGGGTGCTGAAGGATGTCGCCACCGGTGCCATTGAGGGTGGTGAGATCGATACCGCCGCTGAGGTGGTGGCGGAGATGGAGACGCTTATCGAGGGCATGGGGGCTACCGCACCGATGGCGGAGGAGTCCCTCGCCTCGCTGCGCCAGAGTGTCGTGCCACACTTCGGGGAGCTGAATGGGCTGCTGACCGGCTATCAGACGGAGAAAAACCCCTACCACCGACGGGATCAGGTCAGGCAGACCTTTGACAAAGTGCTCAGCTGGCACAACTCGAAGGAGGGGCTTCACAAGGCACTCCACCCTCGGGTTGCCCAGGTGGTGAGCGACTTCTTTGACTCACGTAATAAGTTTATCACGATCGAGGAGGTGCGCCAGGCGCTGCGGATCTATCTCAGCCTCGAGATAGAGCGGCCGTCAGCGCTCAACTCCCGTGTCCTCGACCAGGTATTGCGCGTGAAGAGCCTCTTCCGGGAGCGCCTCGACTTTACCGACTTCCTCACCAAGTGGGATCCTGCCAAGTCTCTTCGCCAGGAGGACTGGCAGCGCGGCAGTGGCAAGGGGCGTAAGGATCGCGGACCGGAGACGCCCTCCCTCGTAGACCGTGCCCTCACGGTCTCTATCGAGGAGCTGATGGACCGGCGCGAGACTAAGGTGCCGGAGATGATCTACGAGCTTTTCACGGGACTGGAGAGACTCTACCCGGATGACCGTCTCGTCAAGCTGACTCAGGCGAGACTGCATCTCCTCGAGGGGGAGCGGGCGACCGCACTCGAGGAGTATCAGCGGGTACTCATGATCTACTCCGAGCCCCGCATCTGGGGCGAGCTCGCCTCTCTCCTCTCTGATGACCCGGCACTGGAGGCAGCAGCCCTCGCCAAGGCGCTGAAGGAGGAGACGGACGACTACGAGCCCTACCTCCTCACCGTGCGGCTCCACTACGCCAAGCTGCTGATCGACCGAGGCGACTACGACAAGGCCCTCCGGGAGCTGCGGATCATCGCACAGATCGCCGGAGAGAGGGGACGGAAGCTACCGCAGAGCTACGAGAAGATGCTGGAGATGATCCCCGAGGGGACGGTGGAGGATAAGGAGAATAAGGCACACTACATCCTCGATGCCCGACCGGCTGAGACGTATGTGTACCGGTCTCTCGCTGCCACCCCGATGATCGTGATGGACGTGATCGCCCTGCGTCTCAAGGAGCCGATGCGGCAGGTGGTGCCGATGCTGAAGCTCAGCAGCCCCGAGGGACGGGTGCTGCTCACCAACCCCACAGAGATGGGTCTGCCGGAGGGGGATCTGAGAGGGAAGCTCTTTGACGTGAAGTTTATCGAGCCGGAGGACAGCCACGCCATCGTGGTACATATGGAGCCGTCGGAAGCGGACCCTCGCGATCTCTTCCCCCTGAGGGTCGCCTACATCACCGGATACAGCCAGGGGATGCACGCCTTCCACCTCATCGACTCGGAGAGCACGCACCACTATCTGCCGGGAGAGGAGGAGGACTTCATGATCGGGGACTTCGTCAATTTTATCCTTCTCTACGACACGGTACGCAAGCCGACACCTAAGCGTCCCGCACAGCAGCGGGCACTCCTGCTCGCTCCGCATCGCATCGACCCGGAGGAGGCGCTGACGGACTTCCCCCTCGTCCCCGCACGGGTGATCTCTACGGACGAGTCCCGAGTGACGCTAGAGACGGACGAAGGGGTAACGGGGACTTTCTCCCAGAGCTTGGCGCCCATCGAGCTGTCGGAGGGCGACCTCTGCACGCTCCGGGGCTTTGTCTTCCGCAAGCGCGACCGCTTCACCGGTGAGCAGCGCTCCTACTTTGTCACCCTGTCGGTGGAGCCTCTGCCGGCGGATCAGCTCTGAAGTGTGACTGATGGAGAGCATCCCCTTCATAGCCTGGTGCCTCGAGCATCTCAACTACCTCACCATCACACTGCTGATGGCGATAGAGAGCTCTTTCATCCCCTTCCCGAGTGAGATCGTGATCCCACCCGCAGCCTATCTGGCGGCGAGTACGGGGGAGATGAGTGTGGTGGGGATCTTCTTCTTCGGCACCCTCGGCGCACTCATCGGCGCGTCGGTGAATTACTTCCTCGCCCGCTGGCTCGGGCGTCCGGTCGTCCATGCCTTTGCCGGGAGCCGCGTGGGGGCATTCTTCCTCCTGAGCG
>CAMXXM010000169.1 GCA_947253195.1 uncultured Porphyromonas sp. | reverse complement strand
TACACCCATAAGGTTTCGTCGGCAGCGTCAGATGTGTATAAGAGACAGCGCTAATAGTGATGGAAAAAACTATTAACGCTGTGGCTATCCGCCGTCAGCACTAAGAGAAATGGGGCATTTTGCATACCTTTGTCCTCGGTACCATTAGATCATTACACCTTGGCTAAAAGCAAATCATACCGATCTCCCGGGAGATCGTCCTCAGAGAGCCGGGGGCGGAGCAAGGCTCGGCCGACCGGTAGGTCAGCCCGCCGTCTCCCCTCCTCTGCCAATACCTCTCCCACTCAGGAGGCTTACAGCGCTGAGGAGCAGCAGTCCCTGCTCGACCTGATCATCGCGAAGTCTGGTCGCTCACGCACCGCTGCCAAGCGTCTCATCAGCTCGGGGAGGGTGTCGGTGGCGGAGACCCCGACGACCATAGCGACGCAGATGCTGGAGCCCGGCACCGCCGTGACGGTTCACCGCTTGGCGCCGGTAGCCCCCTTTGCTCACCCCCTTATCTCAGTCGAGTGGGAGGATGACTCGTATGTGGTGGTCTATAAGAAAACCGGCATCCCCACCGTAAATACCGCTCATAAGGATCCGCGCAATACCGTGCTCCATATCCTGAGCCGACACTACAAGAAGAGCAATCCCGCCGCAAAGCTCTTTATGCTTAGCCGCCTCGATAAGAGCTCTGCCGGCTTTGTCATCTTTGCGAAGACCACCGAGGCTAAGGAGCAGCTCTCCCGCCGCTGGAGCAGCGCCGTCCATCATCAGCGCTATGCCCTCGTGGTGGAGGGGACCCTGCCGACGACGGAGCCCTTTGAGCTCACCTCGGTATCGACCCCGATCGATGACGAGAGTAAGGGACGCACTGCTGCCCGGACCGAGACTACCGTAAGGGCTGAGGTGCAGCCCCTCACCAGCTCGGCGGGAGGCAATCTCCACCTCGTGGAGGCGGACGTGGTCGGCGTGCGGATCTACTCGATGCGCAAGATCTTTGGGGACAATAAGCTTCGCATCTTCGGTGACATCCGGTACCACTCGCACTTCTATGCCAAGGATCAGATCGCTCTGGCTCAGACGGAGCTGGAGCTGACGATGCCCCACACCGGGGAGACGCTGCGCCTGAGGCGCCCGATCCCCTCCCACTTCAGGACTTTATTAGCACAGGATAAGGGGCAGCCTACGGAGTGACGACAAAGCGTCGCCTCCTGACTGACTACCTCCCCTCGATAGACCTTTAATACAGTAATCAAAATTGCGACTCACAGACATGCGTAAGCATTTAGTCACACTCTTGGCGCTACTGCTGGCGAGCACACTCTCCATTGGGGCGAGTGCTCAGATGTTTGATAACTTAGTGCGCTGGGAGACCTCACAGAGTAATGATGCCGATGGTGTCGTCACGCTGACCTACACGGCGACGATCCGGTCCGGCTGGCATATCTATGGAGTAGACCTCCCCAAGGATGGCCCCACCGTCACCACCGCTGACTTCTCCGAGAGCAGGGGGATCAAGGCGCTGACCGGTCTCACTCCCGATCGGAAGCCTGCCACCACGTATGACCCCAACTTTGCCATGGACCTCACTACCTTCGATGGCAAGGTTACCTTTACTCAGAAGGTTCAGATCCTCGACCCGACGAATTTTGTCATCAAGGGGGATCTGATCTGGCAGGCCTGCAATGACGAGACCTGCACCCCTCCTGACCGCCACTCCTTTACTTATGGACCGAAGGACCTGAAGACTGCCGTCACCTCGGTGCCTGCCACCGATATCGAGGAGGGTGGGGCGCAGTCGGCTGAGGAGCCTGCTCCCGAGACTGTCTCTGCTGTCTCTGCGGCTGACGAAGGTGCGCTCTATGAGTCTGTCGAGAGTGAGCTGAGGACTTATGGGGATAAGAATTTCACCAGCCCCGACACGTCGCTCCTCAAGATCTTCCTCCTCGGCTTCCTCGGTGGTCTCGTGGCGCTCTTCACGCCCTGCGTATGGCCGATCATCCCGATGACTGTGAGCTTCTTCATGCACCGCTCTAAGAGTAAGAAGAGTGCGCTCCGCGATGCGATCATCTACGGTCTCTCGATCGTGGTGATCTATGTCGCTCTCGGACTGCTCGTCACCGGTATCTTCGGTGCCAGTGCGCTGAATGAGCTGTCTACCAATGCGATATTCAATATCTTCCTCTTCCTCCTCCTGGTGGTTTTCTCGATCAGCTTCTTCGGTGCCTTCGAGATAACGCTACCCTCTTCGTGGACCAATAGGGTGAGTACCAATGCCTCTACCTCATCCGGTCTGCTGAGTATCTTCTTCATGGCCTTTACCCTCGTGTTGGTCTCTTTCTCCTGCACGGGACCGATCATTGGTACCCTGCTCGTGCAGGCTGCAGCTGAGGGAAATATCCTCGGCCCGACACTCGGTATGCTCGGCTTTGCGCTGGCTCTCGCCCTTCCCTTCACCCTCTTTGCCATTTTCCCCAATTGGCTCCAGAGTATGCCGAAGAGCGGTGGCTGGCTCAATAGCGTCAAGGTGGTACTCGCCTTTATCGAGCTGGCACTGTCGCTCAAGTTCCTCTCCGTGGCAGACCTCGCCTACGGCTGGCACATCCTTGACCGCGAGACCTTTGTCTCCCTATGGATCGCCATCTCCTTCCTCCTCGGGCTCTATCTGCTCGGGATCATCCGCTTCCCGGCGGATGATAAGAGGGAGTCAGTCTCATGGTTTGGCACCCTCTTGGCGACGATCGTCTTCGCTTTCGGCATCTACATGGTACCCGGGCTCTGGGGCGCTCCGCTCAAGGCTATCAGTGCCTTTGCTCCGCCGCTCACGACGCAGGACTTCAACCTCTACGACAGCGAGGTGCATGCTAAGTTTGACGACTATGAGGCAGGTATGGCCTATGCCAAGCGGGAGGGCAAGCCGGTGATCATCGACTTCTCCGGCTATGGGTGCGTCAATTGCCGCAAGATGGAGGCCTCCGTATGGACCGATCCCACGGTGAAGGATATCCTAGACAATGACTTCGTGCTGATCACGCTCATCGTCGACGACAAGACCCGCCTGGCTCAGCCCCTCGAGGTGACGGAGATCAGTGGCGACCACCGCACGCTCAAGACGGTCGGCGAGCGGTGGAGCTTCTTCCAGAGGACAAAGTTTGGCTCCAATGCTCAGCCCTTCTACGTCATGCTTGACAACGCCGGTCACCCTCTCGCCGCCAGCTATGGCTTCGACGAGGATGTCGACAAGTACATTACCTGGCTGCGTAGCGGTCTGCAGACCTACAAGAGCCGCCGGTGAGCCTCACATAGAGTGAGCTACAGAAGCCCCCTCTCCGAGATTTCGGGGAGGGGGCTTTTTTATCCCTTTTGCGTACCTTTCTTGTAGAAATCATCTTAACCATTAAGAGAGAGAAATGAAGAAACTCTTTTTTGCACTTACCATCATCGTGATGGCACTCCCCCTCTCGGCACAGAAGCGGCTCAAGGTGGGCGTCTTTGCCGGGCACGGAGGTGCGGAGACCTGTGTCGAGGAGACCTATGCGGCACTCCTGATGGATCGATCCGTCACGCCTCATTACATCTACAGTCGGGATATAGCCACGGGAGCACTGGATCGCCTCGATGTGCTGATCCTCCCGGGCGGGGGCGGCTCCGCGGAGTACCTCAACTTCGGCGGTCTCGGTGCCGAGCGGATACGTCGCTTCGTCCGTCAGGGAGGCGGTATCGTCGGTATTTGCGCCGGGGCATACGAGCTGACCGATACGCCCGACTATGCCTGCCTGAGGATGAGCGGCGCCAAGGCGATCGACATTGAGCATGACACCCGAGGGCTCGCTGTCTCGATGGTGACGCTTACCCCCGAGGGGAAGACTGCCTTCCCGGAGCTGGCTGCTCAGGATACACTATATATAATGTACTACGAGGGACCGGTGCTGGTCCCTGACGACAA
>CAMXXM010000168.1 GCA_947253195.1 uncultured Porphyromonas sp. | reverse complement strand
CCAGCGCAGGTAAGGGCTATCAGGGCTCTATGACGGTTCAGCTGCGCAATAGGGCCGTTAAGGGACTTGATGCCATGGTTGCTTACACCTACTCCTTCGCTAAGGATCAGACCAATAACCCTGGCTCTCGCGCAAGCTCAGCTTGGCTTAGCAACCACACCTACGGCGATATGAATGACCCTGAGCTGAGCTACTCTCAGTTCGCTATCCCTCACCGTGTCGTCGGTAGTCTCTCCTACCGCATCGAGTACCTGAAGCACATGGCCACCACGATCAGCCTCTTCTACAGTGGTTCCTCGACTGGTCGCTACAGCTACATTTACAAGGGTGATATCAATGGGGACTACGCCTCCGGAGATCTGCTCTACGTGCCGACAGGTACGAGTGACCCGAAGTTCTCCTTTGTGGACAAGAAGTGGATTGAAAAGGACACTCAGGGTACTGAGAAGAAGTTCTTCATCTCTGCTGCCGATCAGTACGAGGCCTTTATGAAGTATGTGGACGGCAATCCCTACCTCTCCAAGCGTAAGGGCAACTTTGCTGAGCGCTTCGGAGCTCTCCAGCCTTGGCTCAATCGCTTTGACCTGAAGCTGATGCAGGAGTTCTACTCCGACTTCGGCACCGATCGTCGCTACACCCTGCAGGTGAGCCTTGACTTCATCAACGTAGGCAATATGCTCAACTCCAACTGGGGCGTCTACAAGACTGCCGCCCTCAAGAGTAGCTACGGTAATATCCTGCCGGTGGAGATGCAGAGGGCCAATGCTGAGTCAGGTGCCAAGAAGGGCTTTGTCCTGACTGAGAATAGCATTGAGGACTTCAATAAGAAGGCCAATGTCTGGAATGATGACCTCGGCCTCGGCTCCACCTGGGGCATGCTCCTCGGTGTCAAGCTCCTCTTCTGATAACTGACTGACACACCATATATTTAAGCCGAGCACATCCATCCGGGTGTGCTCGGCTTTTTGGTGGACTGTCCGACAGCTAAGTTTTTGGTACCTTTGAGACGATAGATTATGACACATACACTCATTAGTAGTATCCATATATGAAAGGACGCGTACTTATTATCGGTGCCGGTGGCGTCGGTACCGTCGTGGCCCAGAAGGTGGCCATGAATAGGGACATCTTCACCGACATCACCATCGCCAGTCGGACGAAGAGCACCATCGATGCCCTCGTGGCAAAGATTCCCGGTGGCAAGGACTTCATCAAGACCGCTCAGGTAGATGCCGATGATGTGGAGCAGCTCTGCGTGCTCATGCAGCGCGTACGGCCCGAGCTGGTGATCAATGTCGCCCTCCCGTACCAGGATCTCCCCATCATGGATGCCTGCCTCCGCTGCGGGGTCAATTATCTCGACACCGCCAACTACGAGCCTAAGGACGAGGCGAAGTATGAGTACAGCTGGCAGTGGGCGTATCAGGATCGCTTCAGGGAGGCGGGCCTCACCGCCATCCTCGGCTGCGGGTTTGACCCCGGCGTCTGCAGTGTCTACACCGCCTACGCCGCCAAGCACCACTTCGACGAGATCACCCACCTCGACATCGTTGACTGCAATGCCGGAGATCACCACAAGGCCTTCGCGACCAATTTCAATCCCGAGATCAACATCCGCGAGGTGACCCAGCACGGGCGCTACTACGAGGACGGCAAGTGGATCACCACAGAGCCGCTCGAGATCCACAAGACCCTCACCTACCCCGAGGTGGGTCCCCGTGAGAGCTACCTGATGTATCACGAGGAGCTGGAGAGCTTGGTCAAGAACTTCCCCTCCCTCCGCCGGGCGCGCTTCTGGATGACCTTCGGGCAGGAGTACCTGACCCACCTCCGTGTGATACAGAATATCGGCATGGCGGGCATCGAGCCGATTAAGTACAAGGGCATCGACATCATCCCGCTGCAGTTCCTCAAGGCAGTCCTCCCCGACCCCAAGGAGCTCGGGAGCGACTACACCGGCCAGACCTCCATCGGCTGTCGCATCCGCGGGCTGCGTGGTGGCGAGGAGCACACCTACTACATCTACAATAATACCGACCACGCTGCGGCCTACAAGGAGACCGGCGCCCAGGGCGTAAGCTACACCACCGGTGTCCCGGCGACGACCGGCGCGATCATGTTCTTCAAGGGGCTCTGGAGCGGTCACGGGGTCTTCAATGTGGAGGAGTTTGATCCCGATCCCTTCCTCGAGGAGGTGGCTAAGCAGGGGCTCCCCTGGCACGAGCTACACGACATCGATCTGGAGCTCTGAGGATTTTTTACAAAGGAAAAGAATAAGTGACAAGCAGTAATATGGCAGATAAGAAAGAGATGGGCGAGGACCAGAGCATCACCGAGGAGATCGAGGGCGCAGCCCCTAAGTCTCATCGCGTGGAGGCGGATCCCAATAAGCTCAAGGCTATGCAGGCCGCTCAGGCCAAGATCGAGAAGACCTTTGGCAAGGGCTCGCTGATGAATATGGCCTCCCAGGAGGTGCAGCCCATCGAGGCTATCCCCACCGGCTCCCTCACGCTTGACCTCGCACTCGGTGTCGGTGGCTATCCCCGTGGTCGCATCGTAGAGATCTACGGCCCGGAGTCCTCCGGTAAGACCACGCTGGCGATCCACGCCATCGCTGAGGCGCAGAAGCTTGGCGGCCTCGCCGCATACATCGATGCAGAGCACGCCTTTGACCGCGTCTATGCCGAGGCTCTCGGCGTCGACCTCTCCCGCCTCTGGATCTCTCAGCCTGACGATGGCGAGCAGGCTCTCGATATTGCTGAGAACCTTATCCGCTCCTCCGCTGTCGACGTCGTCGTCATCGACTCCGTCGCTGCCCTCACCCCCAAGAGTGAGATTGATGGAGAGATGGGAGAGAATAAGCTCGGTCTCCAAGCCCGTCTCATGAGTCAGGCACTCCGCAAGCTCGCTGCCCTCATCAGCAAGACCCGCACCTGCTGCATCTTCATCAATCAGCTCCGCGAGAAGATCGGTGGCTACGGCAATCCTGAGACCACCACCGGTGGCAACGCCCTCAAGTACTACGCCACCATCCGCATCGACATCCGCCGCAGTACAGCCCTCAAGGACGGTGAGGAGCAGGTGGGCAACCTCACCAAGGTCAAGGTGGCGAAGAATAAGGTCGCCCCACCTTTCCGTCGGGCAGAGTTTGACATCATGTACGGCAAGGGCATCGCCAAGTCCGGCGAGCTGGTCGACATCGCTGTCGATATGGGCATCATCGATAAGAGCGGCTCTTGGTACAGCTACGGAGATATGCGTATGGGCCAGGGACGCGAGGCGGCCAAGGCTCTCTTGGAGGAGAACCCCGATCTCGCCGACGAGATCGAGGCCAAGATCAAGGCTCGTATCGCAGAGGACAACGCAAGCAAGGAATAGGTGGGAAAGGGCGCATTGATGGGTGCGGTTGGCAATCTCGGCATTTAAAGTCAAAAAGTTTGCTAACGAGCTGTTTCATTCCTGTTAAGTAGCAGCTTTAGCCACCTTGATGGAAACGCCATTTTGTCGCACCTTTGCATCATTACAATCACAAGATGCGTAACCTAATCAATCTTTCTTACCTAACATCCTAATATTTTGTGGAACCTATAGTAAGGGTTGCACGTGAGTGCAACCCTTATTTTTCTCCACAGGAAAGAAAGGACCACACTATAGAGAGGGCAGACCCGCATGCGACGGGTCTGCCCTCTTTTTCCATAGTCCGCTCGGAGGGAAATCTAATACCGATATTAGAGAAGCCTAATACCGGTAAAAGGCGACGCTAATATCGGTATTAGTGGAACGCTGATGGGGAGCGGGTCTTGAGCTTGGTCTACTGGAGGTCTGACTTTGGGTGAAATGTCTGTTTCTTTCGTGTTGTAAGTCAGCGACTTGCGGGATCTTCGTAAAATATTTCTGAGGGAGGGCTTGCAGGAAGTGAGAAAAGTTGTACCTTTGCACTCGCAAAGCCGAGAGG
>CAMXXM010000167.1 GCA_947253195.1 uncultured Porphyromonas sp. | reverse complement strand
GATGAAGCAGGCACAGGCGGCTTGCGCATTGGCGTAGTACTCAAAGCCGCAGTCCTCGCACTTCTTCGCCTTGGCATTGACGACCACGAAGTGAGGACTACCACACTTGGGACAGTGGGCAAAGAGCTCCAGAGGATGCTCAGCGGCAGCCCCTGCGGGAGTGGTGATTACATTTTTCTTCTCCATAAATATCTTGTATGACTCGCTTGGTAGGTTGTATCAATTGAGGATCAGCAGCACGAGGTCTATCAGTATCTCATCGGGATCGCCCTGGTCGCTGTACATCCCCTTGCTCCTCGCGTCCGAGTGGCGCAGGGCATGGATGATCTCGACGACCCGCTGGGGCTTGTAGCTCTTAATCCCGAGCATAATGTCCTTGACAAAAAAGGAGGAGCTGATACCGAGATAGCTCATCACGCTCTGCTCGGTGTAGGGTCGTGGGGCGTAGAAGGCGGTGAGCAGGTCGGCAAAGTAGCCGAAGAGCGTCGGGATGATCATCTGCACCGGCACCCGCTTGCTGTCCTCCGAGAGCGAGCGGGCGATGATAAGCGACTGCCGCCGGTCCTTACGGGCGAGGGCACGCTTGAGGTCAAAGGCGGTGTACTCTTTATTGAGCCCCGTATAGGTGAGCACCTGCTCGGGAGTGACCTGAGCCCGCATCTCGGAGGGAAGGGCAAGAGCCAGCTTCCCGAGCTCGCTATCCAGCCGGGTGACGTCGGTCCCGATGTGCTCCGCCACCACCTGCACCGCCTCCGGCGTGAGGGTCAGCCCGTGCTCGAGGGCGAGGGGGCGGATGTAGCCGCTGATCTGGTAGTCCCGGATCTCAGGCGACTCCACGTAGAGCCCCACCGACTTCGTCAGGCTCTTGATCACGCTGAGGATGCGGGCGGGCTTTTTCCCGCCCTTGAAGCAGAGCACCACGATGGACGACGGAACCGGGTGCTCGACGAGGTTGCCCAGCACCTCCATGAGCGACTCTCCTCCACCCTGCATCATCGCCTGCGCCTCCCGGACCACCGTGAGGGTGTACTTCGCCATCATCGGGGCGCGCCGCGCTGCAGTGAGGAGCTGTGAGGGCGTCGCCGTGGTGCCGTAGAGGAGGGTGTAATTGAAGTCCCTCGCCTCCTCCGGCATATAGGCGGCCTCGATTTTTTTCTCTATCTTGTCGGTGAAGTACTCCTCCTCTCCCGTGAGCAGGTAGATGCGGTACGGCTCCTTGGCGGAGTCGATCGCGGTGAGGACACTCTGTGGCTCTTTAGTGTAGGGCATGGCGGTAGTGATGACTTCTGAGACAAATATACCCTTTATGGCGGAAAGTAAAGCGAGCGAGCGACCAATGGTCTACGACCCCCTCCGGCGGAAGGAGGTGGCGCTGACCCCCGAGGAGGGAGTCAGGCAGGGGATCGTGCGCCACCTGATTGATAAGCTGGGCTATCCGCCCGAACTGATGGGCAACGAGGTGGCGCTCCGTGTCGGGAAGCTCTCCCGTCGCTGCGACACCCTCGTCATCGCCCCCGACCGGTCGCCGCTGATGATCATCGAGTACAAGGCACCCTCCATCCGCCTCTCGGACGCAGTGCTGGAGCAGATTTACCGGTACAACTCGGTACTCCGGGTCCCGGTGCTGGTGATCACCAATGGGCGAGAGATCTACGCCTACCTCGTCGGCTACGACGGCGAGGAGACCCGCCTCCTCTCCCGCCTCCCCTCCTACCCAGAGCTCCTCACCCTCACGAGGAGAGACTGCCCCTGACATGGGTTTTTTAAAAAAGTATCTTTGAGGCACAAAATAAGTCTGTCATCATCACCATGCACGCCATGAAAAGACAACTTGCCCTAAGCCTACTCCTCCTCATACTTTCCCTCCCGGCAATCGCCCAAGATCATACGATAGCCGGCAAGGTGGTGGATGAGACAGGAGTGGGTATCTCCTTCGCCACCATCGCCCGTTGCAACCCCTCCGACAGCACCGTCATAGACGGTCTGGTTGCAGACGAGATGGGGCGCTTCACGCTGGACGGGGTGAACCTGCCTGCCCTCCTACGCATCTCCTCACTGGGATACCAAGCCTCCTACAGACGCGTGGAGAGTACCACATCGACACTTGTGATCCCACTGGTCGCTGATCCGTCCCTCCTTGACGATCTCATGGTGATCGGTGAGCGGAAGAGCCTCAGCCCCACCTCCGGCGGCTTACGCATGTCTGTGGAGGGGACAATCCTCGCGACTAAAGCCTCCATGAAAGACCTGCTCCTCACGCTCCCCGGCATAGTGGACGATAATGGCAGCCTCCGGTCTCTCGTGTCAGGAAGCGTGACGTACTACATCAATGGGAGAAAAGTACGTCGCATGGAGGAAGTCAGGCAGCTGGACCCTAAGCGAATAAAGTCCGTCTCCCTGATCACCAATCCCGGGGTGAAGTATCCCGGTACAACGGGCGCAGTCATCGAGATACAGAGTAATGAGCGTCTCCAAGGGCTCTCCTCCACACTCGGTGCAAGCTACACGCGCAACCACCTCAACTCCCACCGAGAGTGGTGCAACCTCGCCTACCAAAATGACCGGGTGAGTCTCTTCGGCAACTTGGAATACAATAGATTTGGCAGAGCCGCTCGTCAGGACATGACCTATACCCAATGGGCACCTCCGCGAGAGGATATGAGAACCCTCCTCCTCAGCAAAACCTACATGAACACTCTGTCGATGGGGACCGGCATCTCATACCGACCAAGTAAGAGATGGGAAGTGACGCTTGACGGCAGTCGGGACAGCTACCATATGCAAGACCTCGGTGATGCATCGCATGAGATCTCGGAGTCCGGTACGCGGCGTCTCACAAGCAGCTCACACTCCTCACTATCCGAGCGAGGATCTCAGAGCCAGGTCACTCTGACCGGGAGATACACCTTGTCGGAGCGGCTCAGGCTAGACCTCTCAGCCGACTACCTCGGCACTCGGGCGGATCGCCGACAGTCTGTCGATGAGAGTGCCCCCGGCGAGACCTCTCACTTGACCACCACCAATAGCAGCAGGTATCGACTGCTGGCAGGTATCGGTCAGATCCACTATAGTCTCGGCGACCACGGCAACCTACTGGTGGGGGACGAGGTCAATCTCATCCATCTCTCCGCGACCACCAACGGACTCCCCCGTATGACAGATAAGGAGACCGGATACGACGAGACAGTGAATGCCCTCTATGCAGAGTATAGCCACTCCCTCGATAAGGTCTCACTAAGTGGGGGACTGCGATATGAGTACCAGCGTACAGAGATGTCAGAGACCGGCGAGGTCGCAAGCTATGGAAACATACTTCCCTACTTCGCCCTCTCCCTCTCCTCCGGGATATGGTCTCACAATCTCAGCATCCGATCCGTTGCTCTGAGACCCTCCCTCGGACAGCTCAGTAACAGCACATACTACCTCAATAAGTACAATAGTCAGGTAGGCAACCCCGACCTCAAGAGACAGCTCAAGACCACACTGCAGTACGTCGTGTCTGTCAGGAGTTTCTACGTGAGCGGAAAGCTGACCCGCACCAAGGATCCGATCTTCGTCACCTACAGGACCGATCCGACTGACCGACATCGATTCATTAACTCGTGGGACAACTTCGAGGGGGACTACTGGAGCGGCTCCCTATTAGCCAACTTCAACCACAGATACGGGGTCTACAACCCAAACATCTCGCTCGGACTCTTCGGCAGCTCAGCCGCAGTAAGGGTCGGCGATGAAGTGAAGCGACTGAGCAGACCACAGCCATACCTCCACCTGGGCAACAGCCTGATCCTCGACCACGTGGATATGAGCTTGGACTATACCTATGTCGGCAAGGGCTACTCCGGCATATTCCTTGTGGAGCCGGTGCACTACATAGACCTCAGCATCCACGGCTCCCTACCGAGTAAGGGACTCGACCTGACGCTCAAGTGGCACGACCCACTGCGGAAGCACATCAGCAGGTACGC
>CAMXXM010000166.1 GCA_947253195.1 uncultured Porphyromonas sp. | reverse complement strand
ATCTACACCCATAAGGTTTCGTCGGCAGCGTCAGATGTGTATAAGAGACAGTCAGGATCCCCGCTGCCAGCACCTCGCTGATCGGTGCAGGTCCCTGCGCCACCCGGTAGCCCCGCTTATGGAGCGACTCCCCGGAGGAGTCGAGCGCCAGCGTCACCACCGTGTCAGCGATATGGACGTGGAAGCGCACGTCCGGATCCGTCACCGCCACATTGGGGCGACGATCGGCATGCTCCCGGAAGAAGTCCGACACCGCATCCTTGGCGCGGTAGGCGACAAACTTGCTGTGGGTGAAGACATCCGAGTAGACCACCGTGTCGAAGGCAAAAGAGCTATTGGACTCCAAAAAGTCCCCCCAGTTCACATCATTATGCAGGTGCTCGTAGAGCTCGTCCGCATTCGCAGCCTCAAATTGATTAATCGGAACCAGCACCCTGAGAGCGGTGCGCAGATGGACATTGGCTTTGTAGAGAAGGCGCTTATCGCCCTTAAAGGCAACCATACGACGCCCCGGCTTAATATCAGATGCGCCCAGGGCTTCCAGCTCCTTACAGAGGATATCCTCCAGACCCGCCATCGTCTTGGCGAGCATATCGAAGGTGCCCTCGGTATGACTTACACTCATCAAATAAGTATTCTATATTAATAGTCCGGCAAAGGTACAAAGAATTGCCTGCTTTCTATCATCCACGCGAGGCCCACCACCGAGGTGACGCATTTGAGTGACACAGAAGCCATTCTGCTCATTGTGAAGAGTGGGGAACGAAACACCCCGTGCGGGCGGATCGGTCCGCACCACTCGCAGATCTTGATCTCTCCGATCGTGTGTACGGAGGTACTTGAAAAAGACTCCCGACCACGCCGCTCCTTCCGCCGGTGACCACGAGTGCAGACGAGAGCCTCACGACCCCCTGGCGGAAAAGTCTGCGTCACCCCCCGCTTCGCGGGGCGACCAATGATCCACGACGATCATACAAAAGACCCCTGTGTGGAGGATCCATGCCGATCGTTTTCGGCACAGTACCTCGCACACAGGGGTGATATTATTAAGGATACAGATCGGCTCCCCACGAATGGTCGACAGAGAGCTCCTGCACGCCTGACCCGCGGGTCAGAACTTCTTCTCGTAGGTGTGGACACCCATAGGAACAACCTTTATCTTTGTTGACATGGCAGTCTTGAGATTGTAGAGTGGCTCCCATGGATCAGGAATAATCTCGTCCGGATCCGGATCCGGATCCGTGGGGTTGGGATTAAACGGGTCACGGGTGTACCCGACGTTCCTAAATCCCACAATGCTGATGTGATAAATGTTGTTACGAATCACCGGCGAATTGACCTCTCCCTCATCGGGATTAAGCCAAGCGTAGTAGTAGCACCTGCCGCCTTTGTAGGTGAGGACATTGTCCCGACCGTCGCCGATCAGCCCCAAGACAGCATTGGCTTCCTGCGCTTTGGCCAGGTTGCTGTAGAAGAAACCATTCTTCTGTCCCCAATAGAGATCCTTCCCCTCTTGGTAATTCGTACGCTCCTCTTCGTCAGCCCAAGCCTTGGGCTGAATCTTGGCAGAGACGACAACATAGGGTGTATTCCCCTTGCGATAGCCGGTGGCGTTGTCCGCCATACCGTCGTCATCACCCTCCTGCAGCTTGTCACCCTTGCGGTGAGTCGTCTCGGTGACATACTTCATCGGATGACTGACAATCCCGTCGACAGAAACCTTTCCGCCAGCCATAACCTCAACCGGGATGCCATCGAAGTCGTGGTAAACATATTTCATATCCCTCAAACTCAAAGACGAGTTATCATTTTTCCGCTGGACAAAGTCATAGGACGGTGTGTAACACAGGTTGGGGAGCATCGGATCCTTTCCTTTCTCTGTAGGTCTGGGTTTTAGATAGGATTGTTGCTCATACTGCATCACATCCCACTTGAGATCTGTGAGATCGGCTATGGGCAGAGGACGGATGAGGTCTGAGTTGGGGAAAAGGGAGGCGGCCTTGGAACTCAAGTCCACTGTTTCGAAGGAATCAGAAGCTGAGGTGACAACAACCCGGGCAAATAGGCGACGTACACTGACCTCGGCGTAGTTGCTTGTGCCGGCTTCCGCCTCGCTCTTTTTCACGCCCGGCATTGCCATCAGGAGTCCCGAAGCCTCGCCATTCATGGTCACGTAATCGTTAGTCCCATCAGAAGAGGCATACCGGGAGCTTACACCCTTACCGTCCTCGCTGATCAGATCGTAGTTGTCAAGCTGGGCTTCATAGGCTGTCTTGAAGTCAAACACTGAGGTGGCAGAGGTGAGTCTCCCATATAGGTCGGTGCTCTCGGCATTGATGAGAACGTATACCTCCTTGCGTCCCGGCTCAGTCTCCATGGTGGCGACCAAGTAAGCATCGCTTCCCGAGACGACCGTGGGCTCGAGATTACGGAATGTCTCGTAGGTCACCTCCCCGCTAGGTTGAGAGACCAAAAAGACAGTCACGTCTCGGAACTTATCACGACCGGTATATTCGCCGAGGTAATTGTAGTCTTCGCTCTCCCGAACTGCCTTGAGTCGCGGATTGGAGGTCATCGTCGAGATGGCGACGGACACATAAGTATGCCCGGCGGTCGGCGTTTCCTTTGCCTGCCCTCCCCTGCCGTGAGTCTCCTCTGCACCGACGGGTCTCTCGGCTCCAAAGCCGCAAGCCGTCAGCCCGCATACAAGCGAGAGTCCCAGTAGAGAGACCTTTAGTTTCATTTTTACATTCATACGCTATCACTTTTTAGTAAAAAAATTACACAATAATTCATACTGCCGCAAATGTAAGCAAACTTCCCTTACCAAGCAACCCATAGCGGTGATCCCCAGGGGCGTCACCCCTGCGATGGCTCCCCTGCCGATTAGGGCAATGAGAGAAAAGCAGTATATTTGAGCTGTAACGTACGGAGTAATTGTTTACCGCAATACACGGATATGAAGGACAAGCAGCTGTCATTTACCGAGGCGGTGGTGGCGATGATCACCATCCCGCTCGCACTGGTCATCGGGTCGATCCTCATCAGCAAGAAAAAGAGGTAGACCGACGGGGCTGATCTACTACCGATATTAGGCGCGTCTAATATCGGTAACAGTCTTCACTAATACCGATATTAGCTTTCACTGATACCGATATTAGATCAAGCCCCATTTCTGAGCCCTTTTTCTCATATCCGGGTACTGAATTTATTCGGTACCTTTGTGTGTTACATACGTCAAGAAATCACAAAACAATAAGATAGAGTACAGATCCGAGATGTTAACGACTGAATTCCTACTGGAGCATACCGATGAGGCGATCCGAAGACTGAAGATCAAGAATGTCGACCCGGAGCCGATCATCGACAGGGTGCGCGCCCTCGACGAGGAGCGCCGACAGACCCAGAGCGAGCTCGACGAGACCAACGCCGAGATCAATACGCTCTCCCGCGAGATCGGTGGGCTGATGCGCGATGGCAAGCGCGACGAGGCTGAGACGATCAAGGAGAGGGTGAGCAGCCTCAAGGACCGCTCCAAGGAGCTGACCGACCGCAAGCGGGAGCTGGAGCAGCAGCAGGTCGACACGATCGTGCTCCTGCCCAACGCCCCCTCGGAGACCGTCCCCGCCGGTAAGTCGGCCGACGACAATGTCATCGAGCGGCGAGGCGGCGAGATGCCGGACCTCCACCCGGACCACAAGAAGCCTCACTGGGAGCTCGCCAAGGAGTATGGCCTGATCGACTTTGAGCTGGGGGTGAAGATCACCGGTGCAGGCTTCCCCGTCTACACCGGCTACGGCACGAGACTGCAGAGGGCGCTGGTCTGCTTCTTTATGGACAGCGCGCGCGAGGCGGGCTACCTCGAGATCGAGCCGCCCTTTGTCGTCAATGAGGCATCCGGCTTCGGCACCGGGCAGATCCCCGACAAGGAGGGACAGATGTACCACTGCGAGGTGGATGACTTTTACCTCATCCCGACGGCAGAGGTGCCGGTGACCAAT
>CAMXXM010000165.1 GCA_947253195.1 uncultured Porphyromonas sp. | reverse complement strand
TAAGAGACAGGCGATGCCCTCAGCGCCCTGAGCGAGGAGGAGGGGAAACTTCACCGGCAGATTGACCGGCTCCTGATTGGCTCCGTCGTAGGAGGGGACGTAGTCGGTGATCTTGGGGGAGAAGAGGACCCTCTTGGCGAGGGGTGTGAGGCGTGCCTCTATGTAGCGCGGGGCCGCCGCACCGTCACCGGTGAGGAGGTTTCCCCAATTGCCCTGACACTCGATCAGTAGGCGTCTCTGACCCAGCTGCACGAGGGCGTCCCCGATGCTCGCATCGCCGTGCGGGTGGAGCTGCATCGTCTGTCCGACGATATTCGCCACCTTGATCAGCCGATCCTCCATCTGCGACATCGTGTAGAGGATCCGTCGCTGTACCGGCTTGAGCCCGTCAGAGATATAGGGCACCGCCCGCTCCAGGATCACGTAAGAGGCGTAGGAGATGAACCAAGAGCGATACATCCCCGACAGCACGTAATTGCCGTGGCTGTCGTGGGTCCGCCCATACCGCACCTCGTCGGCCAGTGACGCCCCCTCCTCGGTCGGTGTCAGCCCCTCGTCGGCCGGCAGCGCTCCCTCCTCGGTCGGTGTCAGCCCCTCGTCCGTGTCGGTCAGGTGGTCTGCTCTCTCCTCTCCCTTATCCTCTCTATCCATAGACTTGATTATTCTCTCCTATTTGTCTCCTAAAGCTTACAAATTTAAGCATTATATGCGACATCTCTGACAGCCCATTTTTACTTTTGAGAGGGTAACGCATTTGAGCTCATCGTGAAGAGTAAGGACTGATGCGTCCCATTGTGGTTGCCATCATGCCATCTATTTAATTGCGCCCCAGCATAATCCAAAGGACAAGCATCATCCGACTGCGTGGCACCCCGGGTGCGCTATATTATCGGACAGGTCGGACGAGTCGGACGAGTCGGATGGCACAGAGGACACCTAGAAGACACGTCCATCCCGTCGATCTCGCAGG
The DNA here is from genome assembly GCA_947253195.1 of uncultured Porphyromonas sp. Classification (GTDB taxonomy): domain Bacteria; phylum Bacteroidota; class Bacteroidia; order Bacteroidales; family Porphyromonadaceae; genus Porphyromonas_A. The sequence continues at coordinate 3,038 of CAMXXM010000165.1, read as the reverse complement.
GGCGAAGTGGCACCCCCTTCGGGTGCCTCACGGATGAGTCCACCTTGGTATATCATTACCCTAATGCGTCACCCCTGTAGACATACGTCAGAGCATACGTCTAAATAATACTGTATAAGCCACCGACTACGGAAATCAGGGTCTATGGCTGAGGGGGCAGCTCACATGGGACAAAAAAAAGAGGAGCCGAGAGTGTCCCGTGGGACAGACTCGGCTCCTCTTGATGGATCCTTAGCTTGCTTTACTTATTGTGGAAGGCGAAGTCGCCATGCTCGGCATCCAGCTCGATCTCGCTGTCGCGCCGGAGGGTGCCGCTGATGATGTCCGTGGAGAGGGTATTGAGCACCCTACTCTGGATCACCCGCTTGACGGGGCGCGCACCGAACTGCGGGTCGTACCCCTCGTGGGCTATCTGCTGCACGGCAGCATCGGTGTAGGTCAGCGTGATGCCATTGGAGGCAAGGGTCTTGACCACCCGGTCGAGCTGCAGGCGTACCACCTCCGCGATCTGCTCCTCGGTGAGGGGACGGAAGACAGTGATCTCATCGATACGATTGAGGAACTCGGGGCGAATCCGCTCCTTGAGCATATCCATCACCTCCGTCCGTACCTTGCCGACGACCTCATCGGCATTCGCTTTCGTCATGCTCTCGAGGCTCTTACGGATCAGGTCACTACCCATATTGGAGGTCATGATGATGATCGTATTCTTGAAGTCCGCCGTGCGCCCCTTATTGTCCGTCAGACGACCATCGTCCAGCACCTGGAGTAGGACATTGAAGACATCGGGGTGCGCCTTCTCGATCTCATCGAAGAGGATCACCGAGTAGGGCTTCCGCCGGACTGCCTCAGTGAGCTGTCCGCCCTCCTCGTAGCCGACGTATCCCGGAGGGGCACCGACGAGGCGGGAGGCGGAGAACTTCTCCTGATACTCGCTCATGTCGATGCGCGTCATCATGTCCTCGTCGTCAAAGAGGATCTCCGCCAGCGCCTTTGCCACCTCCGTCTTGCCGACACCGGTGGTGCCGAGGAAGAGGAATGAGCCGATCGGGCGCTTGCTGTCCTGCAGGCCGGCACGACTGCGGCGGACCGCATTGGCAATCGCGGTGATCGCCTCGTCCTGACCGATGACCCGCTTGTGGAGCTCCTCCTCGAGGTGAAGGAGCTTCTCCCGCTCGCTCTCCATCATCTTCGTGACCGGGATGTGGGTCCAGCGGGATACCACCTCTGCGATATCCTCCTCATCGACCACCTCCTTGATCATAGCCTTGCCACTCTGAGCCTCGTGGAGCTTCTTCTCCGCCTCATCGATGCTCTCCTGTAGCTGCTGGAGCTTGCCGTACCGGATCTCCGCCACCTTGGCGTAGTCGCCCTCACGCTCGGCGCGCTCGGCAAGGAGCTTGAGCTGCTCCTGCTCGGTCTTCGCCTTCTGGATCAGGTCTATCTGATCCTTCTCTCGCTGCCACTGGCTCTTGAGAGCAGTCTGTCGCTCGGAGAGATTGGCCAGCTCCTCGTCGATCGCGCGGACCTTATCCTCATAGCCATCACGCTTGATGGCAACACGCTCGATCTGGAGCTGCTTGATCCTCCGCTCCACCTCGTCCAGCTCCTCCGGCATGGAGTCGATCTGCATGCGGAGACGGGCTGCCGCCTCATCCATCAGATCGATCGCCTTATCGGGGAGGAAGCGGTCGCTGATGTAGCGCCGAGAGAGACGGACGGCGGCGACGATCGCCTCGTCGAGGATCCGCACATGGTGGTGCGTCTCGTACCGCTCCTTCAGTCCACGGAGGATACTGATCGCATCCTCCTCACTCGGCTCATCCACCATCACGATCTGGAAGCGCCGCTCGAGTGCCCGGTCGGTCTCGAAGTACTTCTGATACTCACCGAGTGTGGTGGCACCGATGACGCGGAGCTCGCCCCGGGAGAGAGCCGGCTTGAGGAGATTGGCAGCATCCATGGCGCCCTCGCTCTTGCCCGCACCGACGAGGGTGTGGATCTCATCGATGAAGAGGATCACCTGTCCATCGGAGCCCTTCACTTCGTTGATGACGCTCTTGAGTCGCTCCTCAAACTCGCCCTTATACTTCGCTCCGGCAATCAGCGCCCCCATGTCGAGGGAGTAAAGCTGCTTATCCCGAAGGTTCTCCGGCACATCGCCCCGCACGATACGGCGGGCAAGCCCCTCGGCGATGGCGGTCTTGCCGACGCCGGGCTCACCGATCAGGATCGGGTTATTCTTCGTCCGGCGGCTGAGTATCTCCAGCACGCGCCGTATCTCATCGTCCCGACCGATCACCGGGTCGAGCTTGCCCTCGCGAGCCGCTACCACGAGATTGGTCGCGTACTTATTGAGGGCGTTGTAGGTCTCCTCGGATGAGGGGGAGTCCGCCTTGGCACCCTTGCGGAGCGACTGCACCGCCTCGAGCATCGTCTGATAGGTGATGCCCTGATCCTTAAGTCGGCGACCGGCGGTGGTGTCGGTCTTGAGGAGCGCTAGGAAGAGGTGCTCCACCGCGACATACTGATCGCTCATCTCGGCAGCGATACGCTCCGCTGCATCGAGCACTGAGGCGAGGTCCCTACTGAGGTAAGGCTCCCCACCCTGCACCTTAGGGAGGCCACTGAGATCCTCCTCGATCCTCGACCTAAGCGTGTCGAGGTTGCCCCCGCACTTGGGGATCAGGTACTCTGCCACCTGATCCCCCGCTGCGGTGAGGGCTGCAAGGAGGTGCTCCGGCTCGATCGCCTGGTGGCCACGCTTGCGCGCCTCCTCCATGGCCTGCCGGATCATCTCCTGCGACTTGATTGTGTACTTATCCCAATTCATATTCACTTTATTCTTTTAGTTTTTATTCTGAGACCATAAGTACAAAAACGAAGCCCCACCCTATCTGTCAGTCCATTATGTCTTTTCGTGGAAACAAAAGTCAGTCGTGGCAGACCATGCTGTCACTTGGGGAGACAAGTAGGGCAGAAATCTTTTAGGGATAAAAGAGAAATCTAATATCGGTATTAGTAAGAGGGGGTATGGG
>CAMXXM010000164.1 GCA_947253195.1 uncultured Porphyromonas sp. | reverse complement strand
GTCGTACTTCTTCATAAGGTCAAAGGCAGCATCCAGGTGACGCTCGTAGTTGCGGATCGAGCTGGAGGTCTCGTGGTGCATCAGCATCTTGATCCCCTTCTCCTTGGCGTAGCGGTGGATCTCCTTGATGTCAAAGTCGGGGTAGGGGGTGACGAAGTCAAAGACGTAGTCCTTCTTATGACCAAACCAGTCCTCCCAGCCTACGTTCCACCCCTCGACCAGCAGCCCATCCATCCCGTGGGCGGAGGCAAAGTCGATGAAGCGCTTCACGTTGGCAGTAGTGGCTCCGTGGCGACCGTTGGGCTTCACCTTGGAGTAGTCGGTACGATCGAGGTGGACGCTATGTAGGTCGTCGGTATAGGCCCATGTGCTCTTGCCGGTGATCATCTCCCACCAGACGCCCATGTACTTCATCGGCTTGATCCAGGAGGTGTTCTCGATCTTGCACGGCTCATTGAGGTTATAGATCAGCTTGCTCGCAAGGATGTCCCGCGCATCATCGCTGACGATGATGGTACGCCAAGGAGTGTTGAATGCAGTCTGCACGTGCCCCTTGCTTCCTTGCGCATCCGGGGTGAGGTGCGCACGGAAGACCATAGCCTTGTCGTCCAGCTCCAGATTGAGTGCCGGGAAGTCGATCAGCGCTGCCTCGTGGATATTGATGTAGAGCCCGTTGTCGGCCTTGAGCTGCAGCGGGGTCTGCACGCCGGTCTTGGAGAAGTCCTGCTGAGAGGCGTTGTGGATGTGCGCCTCATCGTACTGGCTGCGGATCTCGCTGAGACGGCACTCGGTGACGTTGTACTCCTGTGTGTCGTAGTCGCCCGGGATCCAGAAGGCGGTGTGATCGCCTGCCATGGCAAACTCCGTTGCCTCCTCCCTCACCGTGAAGTAGATCAGGCGATCCTGGTCGGGAAACTCGTACCTCAGCCCCATACCGTCATCGAAGAGGCGGAAGCGGATGTCCATCTCGCGATCATTGTCTCTCTGGCGGAGGCGGATGAACATCTCATTGTAGTGGTTGCGGATCGTGCTCACCTCGCCCCAGACCGGCGTCCAGGTCTCGTCGAAGGTGGAGCGGACGGCATCGCCCTGCTGCTCAAAGGCAGAGACGAGGTCACCATCCTCGTGATCCTTGAGGAAGAAGCCTAAGTGGCTGTCCCGCACAACCGGCTTGTCGCCATAGTCGAGGTGATACATCGGCTCGCCCTTGCTCCCGAGGTGGAAGGTGAGGGTGAGGTTGCCGTCAGGGGACTTGAGGACCTCTTCTGCCCCGGCGGATCCGATCGAGATCGTCAGCGCAAGGAGCAGGGAGAGGATAAGCGTACGTGGTTTCATGACTGCTTATATTATAGGGTTTCGAGAAATGTGATCGAGGATAATGGGTCGCTCCGAAGGGTTAGGACGGAGTGGGTGCCATTAATTTCTGATACAAAAGTCACCCCTTCGTGACAGTCTGCCAAGTAACCACAAAAGTATATAAGGGAATATTAGTCGATTGAGGTCGTAGCGTGCTGTGTGTTAGGTAACTAATTAATTTTCCTAACTCATAAATATAATCTCGATATGGTCTTTTTTAGGAGGGTTGAGGCCCTGTTTTTGTCCCTCTCTATCTCTTTCTTGGTCAAGGTGTCTACCTTGATCTCCCGATCTTCATGATCTCGCCCTCGAAGTCTTTATTCTCCACGAGGGACTTATTTTTCACCCGCGTCTTGTAGGTATTGATCGTATTGACGGAGTAATTGAGGAAGTGAGCCACCTGGTCCGTCTTGGAGACCCCGACACGGATCAGGGCGAAGATCCTCATCTCGGGGGTTAGCGGGTCACCGGGGAGGAGGGCCTGCTGCTCCTCAGGAGGGAAGAGGGCGTTGTACTCAGTGACAAATGTGGGGAAGAGGTGGGTAAAGGTCTCGTCGAAGTCGGCATACATATCTTTTCGCTCTCTCGTCACCTCACTTTGGCGGATCCGCTTACGGATCGCATCGTACTGATTGCTCTCTAATCGCTGCCTAAGGAAGCGGTAGAGCTCCTCCTGCTCATGGAAGTAGGCTCCCTGCCTGTAGAAGGAGGATCCGATGTACTCGTCCTTGATCGCATTGACCTCCTCGAGCCGCTCATTGGAGAGCCGAAGTGCGCCATTGGCCTCCTCTATCTGCGTCGTTGCCCGGCGTAGGTGGCGCGTCTGGAGGATGATCACCACGATTGCTGCGATCAGCAGCAGGCAGAGCAGTGAGGCCACTATGGTGTAGGTGGTCATCTGACGCCGCCGAAGGTCGATCTGATGCATCCTGCTCTGCTCTATCAGTGGACGGATGTCGCCTACAGCTACCTTACGGTGCTTCGCGTCATAGTAATTGGCGTCCTCCATGGCGAGATCGATGTATCTCGCTGCCCGGTCAATGTCGCCCATACGATACAGCTCGCTAGCAAGGCGGGCAAGCGAAGTGGTCTCGTGCGTACCGGTGATCAGGTCATACCCCGCAGACTGAGCCAGAGCCTCCACCGCTGTCAGATCATCGTCCATAAGCGTGGCGGCGGTCCCCTTCAGTGAGAGGAGTATTGCTCGATCGCGGTCGGTGATCGACTCCTGCCGGAGTAGCTCATCGATCGTCGAGAGCGCCTCACGGTACTGGTGTAGGTGTAGCCGCTTATGGATCAGCGCATAGTAGTGGTCGTGAGACCCCTCTGGGGCGAGGGCGATCACCTCATCTGCCTCCTGAAGACCGGCGGAGCGGTACCTGTGCGCCATCTCGTCATTGTGGTCGTTGTAGTCCGCGAGGTCGAGGAAGTACTTCATCCGGAGGAGATGGATGGCGATAGCCTCCTCCCCGTCCGGTGTGCTGTCGGGAGCTATCGCATCAATGGTCTCCCGCGCTTCGAGGAAGAGTCCCGCTGAGAGATAGCAATAGGCGACCTCTATGCCGGCGCGACGAGAGGCACTCATGTCCTCGAGCTGATGCCCCAGCCCCAGAGCCTCCCGAGAGAAGTAAAGTGCGGAGTCAAAGCGGAAAGGTCTATACTCCTGCGCGAGCTCTAATGTACTGCGATAGCGCTGCTCCAAGGAGACCCCCTCCTGCTCGGTGGCATCTAATCTTGCCCGCAGCTCACCGAGACGCTCCTCCTTGAGCTCCATATAGTCAGAGCGCCGGTCGATCACTCGGTCGAGGCTGTCGAGAGCAGCGATGGCGACCCGGTCAACACCCTCAGACTGATGGCAAGCCACCGAGAGGGAGAGGGTCGCAAGGATCCCCACCAGACCGCCCACTATGGTTCGCAGTTTCTTCATTCGCTCTTACAAATATAGAGTTTTCTTAACAGCAATGGAAACTCCCCGCTCCACGACAATCCCACGTGAGGGTCGTCAGGTCTCATACAGAATAATACGCATGTCCCATTCATATGTCTTTTTCTCGGTGGATACACGTCCTCACCCGTCATTACCCCAAGGACTAAGTGGGGATCCTCTACTGGAGGGTCGATCTAATATCGGTAAAAGAATTCACTAATATCAATAAAAGAATTCGCTAATACCGATATTAGTGACGCCTAATATCGGTATTAGAATTATCTCTGAGCGGATCGGCGTAAAGCATTAGGAAACAGCCAGTCCTGCAGCAGCCACAAAGGGGTGTCCGATACCTGTGGAGCGAGCACCCTATTGGGTGCCTGAGGGTCAGCCTATTATGGGTCTCTATAGGGTTGTAATGTGTCATCCTTAGCTTGCTGCGTCAGTGTGGGAGGCTTCTGGATCTTTCTGCGTATATTGCGACAGCAATGAGATCGTATGTCTTGGTCATAGACTCCTTCAAGGGGTGCCTTACTTCGCTGGAGGCGGAGGCGGTTGTCTCAGAGACGATCAGCCGATCCGATCCTCTGGCGGAGGTGATCTCCGTCCCGGTCTCAGATGGTGGGGAGGGGATGCTGGACGCTTTCTTGGCAGTGATGGGAGGAGAGCGTGTGTCTCTCCGGGTGAGGGATCCGCTGGGGAGCCCGATCACTGCTTCCTACGGCGTCACGAGG
>CAMXXM010000163.1 GCA_947253195.1 uncultured Porphyromonas sp. | reverse complement strand
TACGAGCTTAGAATAACGGTCTCGTGGGCTCGGAGATGTGTATAAGAGACAGGGTCCGGGAGGATCTGAAAGCCCGCTGCAGCATAGTAGGTATTCCTCAACTGCAGTCCATCCCCGGCAAAGATATTGGGGACGCCACTCCAGAGCGAGGTCTTGAGGTCCGCTGACACGGCATACTTCGTCGGTCGCACCCACGCCAGTCCCACCCCGATGGTGTGAGGGGTAGAGGTCTCGAGGACTACATCTTTATTCTCAATGTCGGGGCGAGTCTGCGAGTTGACATTCCGATTGACGATCAAGGTAGCCTCAGGCTTGAGGGGCAGACCGGGGCTATAGGTGGCTCCGAGGACGATCTGATCCCGCGTAGCGTCTGGGGTCGCTGCCGAGCGAGCAGGCAGGAGGAGCGTATACTGCAGTCCCGCCTCAGCCTGGAAGGAGCTGATCCTCAGCCGATGGGTCTCCATGCTATGAGTGAGCTGGGAGAAATTGGGCACCATAGTCCAGGTGTGAGTCTCTGAGCCGAAGAGGTACTTCGCACTGACTCCGAGATAGAGGTTTCGCACCACTTCGGCACCGATGCCAAGATAGACGGTCTGAAAGGAGCCTCTGCCGGAAAAGCTTTGGAGATACTTCACCCCGTCAGTGTCACCCTCGACGCTCTGAGTAGTGGACATACCATACCCGGTGTAGAAGGAGGGGATCAGCCCGAGACTAAGCGCCACACGGTCACCGTAGACAGGAAATTGCACAGCCAGATAGTCCGGCCCGCCCTGCAGAGCGGGCTTGCGGATGGTGCCATCCCGATAGAGCCCAAAGTGCGCTGACGTCGCCACGTCCATAATGAAGGAGAGGGAGTCTGAGGAGGCAAAGGCAGCGGGGTTGGTAAAATTGATCGCCTTAGGGCTGCTCATGGCAATACCGACACCGCCCATACCTCTCCAGAGCGTAGGGGTGGCGTAGGCAGGGATGCCATAGCCATACCGAGTGGTAGGCGAGGACTGCATATCCTGGGCCTGCAGCGATGTGCCGGCGAGACCGGTCAGGGTGAGTATGGTGAAGACAGTCGAATAAAGTCTTATCCTCGGGGATAGCATACGTGATGATGATTTGTTAGTCCACTCATGCGAGCTACAGCACCCACACAAAGTCGGGGACAAATATCGGTAATTCTACACTGCTTCGCAAATCTTCCACCGCGACACCCCCCGCATGATACTCTCCAGGACGTCTCTTCTGACGCTGCTCGCCCGAAAACTGCCTGTAGCCCACCCTTCCTCGACACAGACACCATATACAATTAAGGAAAAAGCGAGAGGGAGTCCGGGATAGCTCCCAGGTCTTGTGTATACAGCTTTTTTTATTAGGTTTGTCAGTGGTAAAACTCATTTGCAAGATCAGTTATGTCCAAATACAAGCGAGTACTACTCAAGCTCAGCGGGGAGTCTCTCCAGGGAGCCCAGGGCTATGGCATAGACCCTGAGAAACTTAGCGCCTACGCCAAGGAGATCAAGGAGGTGGCAGATACCACCGGGACCGAGATTGCCATCGTCATCGGTGGAGGCAATATCTTCAGGGGACTGACCGGCATCGGCAAGGGCGTCGACCGTGTCAAGGGCGATCAGATGGGGATGCTCGCCACGGCAATCAATAGCCTCGGTCTATCAGCCGCACTGGAGACTGCCGGGCTGGACTCCGTAGTCTTCACCGCCATACAGATGGCTCCGGTTGGTCGCTTCTACAATAAGTGGGACGCTCTCGCAGCACTGCGGGAGGGCAAGATAGTGATATGCTCCTGCGGCACAGGCAACCCCTACTTCACCACCGACACCGGTGCCTCCCTCCGAGCCGTGGAGCTGGAGTGCGATGCGATGCTGAAGGGGACCCGCGTCGACGGCATCTACACCGCTGACCCGGAGAAGGATCCCGCCGCGACCAAGTACGACACCATCACCTACGATGAGATCTATGCCCGGCACCTCCGCGTGATGGACCTCACCGCCACAGCCATGTGCCGGGAGAATGGGATGCCGATCGTAGTATTTAATATGGACAAGCCCGGCAACCTCATGCGACTCCTCTCCGGCGAGAGCGTCGGCACACTCGTCACCGAATAACCAACCACCGCCTCGGCGGACCATACAGATACAAACCAGATTATGGAAGACTTAGACAAGATCCTCACCAAAGCCGGCAAGATGATGGGAGACTCCATCTCCGCGCTGCAAGATCGTCTCGACAAGATCCGCGCAGGACGCGCCAACCCGAAGCTCCTCGACGACATCCGCGTGGAGTACTACGGAAATCTCACTCCTCTCAAAAACGTCGCCACCGTCACTGTGCCTGATGCCCGCACGATGATCATCACTCCGTGGGAGAAGAAGGTCCTGAAGGACATCGAGAAAGCGGTCCTCGACTCCAGCCTCGGCATCACCCCGAGCAACAACGGAGAGAACATCCGCATCACCATCCCCCCGCTGACCGGTGAGCGCCGCCAAGAGCTGGCCAAGCAGGTCAAGGCTGAGTGCGAGGAGGCTCGCATCAGCATACGCAACGCTCGCCGTGATGCTAACGACTCGCTCAAGAAGCTGCTCAATGACGGCCTCTCAGAGGATGTCGAGCGCGATGCTGAGAATGACGTCCAGAAGCTCCACGACAAGTACATCAAGCAGATCGAGGAGTGCTACAATACTAAGGAGAAGGAGATCATGACCGTCTGAGGTCACGCTCCGGGAGAGAGTCCATGGAAGGAGTTGTTACCTGCTGCCAGGGAGATGTCTACACGATCGTAACTGACGGCGTGGAGTACTACTGTCACCTACGGGGGCACTTCAAGACAGCTGACATCAAGTCAACCAACCCCATTGCGGTGGGCGACTTCGTCACCTTCTCGCCCCCCGCCGCTGAGGACGGTGACTTCGGCTGGATCACCGAGGTCGCAGACCGACGCAACTACATTGTACGGCGGTCCGTCAACCTCTCCAAGCAGTCGCACATCCTCGCAGCCAACCTGGATCGGGCGATACTCTTAGTGACGATCAATTACCCAATCACCGGCACGACCTTCATCGACCGCTTCCTCGCCACGGCTCAGGCCTACGATGTGGAGACGATCATAGTCTTCAATAAGACCGATCGATACAACTCCTCCGAGAGTGCCGAGATGGCTCAGATGAAGGAACTCTACGAGAGCATCGGCTACCGCTGTCTCGCCATCTCGGCTCGGGAGGGTATCGGGATGGACGAGCTGCGGCAGGAGCTGACGCACGGTGTCACACTCCTTGCCGGCCACTCCGGTGCCGGCAAGTCCACGATCAGCAACCTCCTCTGCCCCGGTGCCAACCGCCGGACGATGGAGGTCTCTGAGCAGACCAATCTCGGGGTCCACACCACCACCTACTCTCAGATGTACCCCATCGACGGCACTGAGGATGGATTTCTGATCGACACACCGGGGATCAAGGGGTTTGGCTCCTTTGACTTCGACAAGGGGGATATCGACGGCTACTTCCCGGATATCTTTGCCTACGCAAAGGACTGCCACTACGCCAATTGCAGCCATACCCACGAGCCCAAGTGTGCCGTACTCCGTGCTGTGCGCGACGGACTGATAGCCCCATCGCGCTACAAGAGCTACCTCAGTATGCTCTACGAGGACAGCGAGGAGAAGTACCGTCTTCCTCAGTAAGCACCGGTACGATAAGCTCCACCCATCAGGATCGGGGATCCCTACCACTACCACATAAGTCCCTGCCGGGAGTCCTACACTCTCGGCAGGGACTTTTTTTTGTGCCAAAATCTAATACCGATATTAGTGATCTCTTATATCGATATTAGTGATCTCTAATACCGATATTAGTCGCACCTAATATCGGTATTAGAAAAGCCTCAGATGGGACTGACCGGATGACTGTGATCCTCCGCCGTTTCTCAAAGGCACACCAGCCCAATGCAAAAAGCGGGGTCTTAAAGCTCTCGGGGACGAGACCCAAGCACCACCTACTCCCATATGGAGACCTTTGCACGGTAAAAGTGCCATATTTCCTTGTAGATCAGATGTATAAT
>CAMXXM010000162.1 GCA_947253195.1 uncultured Porphyromonas sp. | reverse complement strand
CCGGGAGGGAGAAGCCTGTGAGCGGTGCGCCACTGTAGCGTATCAGCGAGAGCACCAGCTCGTGGCGGGGGATGCGGATGCCGACCTCCTTACGCCCCTTATAGATACGGGGTAGGGCGCTACTCGTGGGGAGGATGAAGGTGAAGGGTCCCGGGGTATTTTGCTTCATCATCCGGAACATCTCGTTGTCCAGCCTGGCGTACTCGCTCGCCTGCGAGAGGTCCTGACACATGATCGTAAAGTGGCTCTGCTCCGGATCCACCCCCTTGATGTCAGCGAGCTGCCCGAGAGCCGATATGCTGAGGGCATTGCAGCAGATACTGTAGGCGGTGTCGGTCGGGATGATCAGCAGCTTGTCCGCCTGCAGTGACTGCGAGAGTTGCTTCAGCAGCACGGGCGAGGGTGTGCCATTGGTGTAGTATTTCAGTAACATATCATTGTCCTATTAGGAAGATTGCCGGTCTCTTGTGCCAGCCGGACTCTCGTGAGAGGGCTTGTCGCCACTCGGCGATGGTCATCCGGTGGATCTCCTCTTGGTCCGTGGTGAGGTCCACGGCCATACAGAGTGAGATGTCGCTCGGCAGGAGCTCCACCAGCTCCCTCAGCAGTCGGTCATTTCGGTAGGGTGCCTCGATGAATATCTGTGTCTCGCCGACGCGACGGACCCGAGCGGCAGCCTCGCCTAAGGCCTGACGTCGCTCCTTGCCGTCAAAGGGGAGATAGCCGTGGAAGGCAAAAGACTGACCGCTGAAGCCCGATGCCATCAGCGACAGGATGATAGAGGACGGACCGACCAGCGGGACGACGTCAAAGCCGGCCTTGTGGCAGTCGGCGACGACGATGCTCCCGGGGTCGGCGACGCAGGGACAGCCAGCCTCGCTCATGAAGCCCACGTCCACGCCCTCATCGAGGAGCGTCATCACCCTCTCCCTCGGGTAGCTGTACCCCTTGTGCTTATCCACCTCGAGGAGAAGTAGGTCGTCGAGATCTTTATCCGGGCAGAGTGCGCAGATGCAGCGTCTCGCCGTCCGGGCACTCTCCACCACGAAGTGGCTCAGCCGGGAGAGCAGCTCGACATTTAGCGCGGGTGCGTATCGAGAAGTGGTACTCTCGCCCAGCGAGACAGGTATGAGGTATAGCTTTCCCTTCATTTCGTCAGAAGTCTAAGAGCCGATTTTGCTCCCGCACCTCGCGGATCGAGTTGCGCTCCTGGAAGTGCCACCACTCCTTCCGGATCGGTCTCAGGTCCACGCGGTCCATCAGATGGAAGAGGTATTGCCTATTCTTCATCGCCTCTCTCGTGATGAGTCCCTGCTTGACCAGAGCAGCCTCATTATTAATGTGTGCTCGGATTCCGAAGTGGTCGACCGGGCTGCCCATGTCGAGCGGCTGATCGGACTCCCTGTCGTAGAGGCTCATGTCGACGGCGACACCGTAGTTGTGCCGTCCGCCACCCCGCTTACTGACCGGTGCGACGTAGACCTTGCTTGGGGTGTCCTTGACGAGATCCCACATCCGCTGCTGGACTGAGAGGGGTCGCGCCGCGTCGTAGATGATGATCGAGTAGCGGTCTCCTCTCTCCTCCCGCAGTAGCTGCTGAGCTCTCGCAAGCTTGGCCGCAAAGTCGGGGGTCAGATAGGCGGTGGCGAAGTCTCCGTAGACATCCGCCTGCATGAAGTTGTCGCTCCGAGAGTACATAAGGTCTACCATGATGGTGGAGTCCACCTCGGAAATGTCAACCAGTCCGTAGGCGCGCATCTTGACGTCCATCGAGCTCTGGGCCAGCCCCTTTGTCACAGAGAGAGCGAGTGCCACACCGATAAGGCAGGGGAAGCACCGACGGATCACCATCATCGCCATTAGCTATTCATCGATGCGAGGAACTCGACATTGTCCACCGTCCCACGGATCTGCTTAAGGACAAACTCCATCGCCTCCTGAGTATTCATGTCGGCGAGCTGACGGCGGAGGATCCACATACGGCGGCGCGTATCCTCGCTCTGTAGCAGGTCGTCGCGACGAGTGCCAGAGGCATTGAGATCGATGGCGGGGAAGATGCGCTTGTCGGAGAGCTTGCGGTCGAGCTGCAGCTCCATATTGCCGGTGCCCTTGAATTCCTCAAAGATCACCTCGTCCATCTTGGATCCGGTATCGATCAGTGCGGTGGCAAGGATCGTCAGAGAGCCGCCGTGCTCGATATTGCGAGCTGCACCGAAGAAGCGCTTAGGCTTCTGGAGCGCATTGGCATCGACACCACCGGAGAGTACCTTCCCGGAGGCGGGCTGTACCGTATTGTAGGCGCGTGCGAGGCGGGTGATGGAGTCGAGGAGGATCACTACATCGTGTCCGCACTCTACCAGTCGCTTCGCCTTCTGAAGCACCAGCTCGGAGATCTTGACATGCTCCTCTGCCGGCTCGTCAAAGGTGGAGGCAATCACCTCTGCATCCACATTGCGACGCATATCGGTCACCTCCTCCGGTCGCTCGTCGATCAGGAGGACGATCATATATACCTCGGGGTGGTTGTAGGCAATGGCATTGGCCACATCCTTGAGCAGCATCGTCTTACCGGTCTTGGGCTGAGCGACGATCAGACCGCGCTGCCCCTTACCGATCGGGGAGAAGAGGTCAAATATGCGGGTCGCCGTCCGGTCGTAGACGTGAGCCGAGCTGGGGACCTCGAGTTTGAATTTCTCTGTCGGGAAGACCGGGAGCAGGTGGTCAAAGGGAACCCTGTCGCGGACCACCTTGGGGTCGCAGCCATTGAGGCGGATCAGCTTCTTCATGGGGAAGAACTTATCCTGGCTCTTCGGGGCGGAGATGACCGCCTCTACCACGTCTCCTGTCTTGAGACCATAGTTCTTGATCTGGCTCTGTGCCACGTAGACATCGTCCGGGGAGGAGAGGTAATTGTAGTCAGCGGAGCGGATGAAGCCATAGCCGTCGGGCAGCACCTCGAGCACTCCGGTGGCGGTAAGTGCGTCGCCGAAGTCGTACGACCCTTGGCTGACGGGACGCTTCGTGCTCTGGTTGCTCGGCTGACTTTTCATATGCTCCTCTCTGCTCTCCGGCTCCTTAAATGCCTCCTCAGTCGGCTGCTCGTGCTTTGCCGGAGTGGGCTCCCTGCGGGGCTCGCTCTTCTTAGGCTCTGAGGGCTTGCTGCTCTGCTGCGAGGGTCGGGGGGTGGGGGTGAGCATGCCCATCAGGTCGTCGAGGACGGTGTCAGTGGCATTCTTATTCACAAAGACCGTCTTCTTCTCCGTGGGAGTTTCCTTGGACTCCTTCTCGTTGGCTGACTTGGAGTCTTCCTTCTTCGGCTGACTGTTCTTCTCCTTGTCCTTGGCGCTCTCGCTCTCCTGCTTGCCCTCTGTCGGGTTTTTCCGAGGGCGTCCGCGCTTCTTCTGGGTAGCGGGCTTGTCCTCCTTCTTCGCCTCCTTGGCGGGGTCGCTCTCCTCCGATTTCTTGTCTTTGTCTGTGGAGCGATTGTTTGCCGTGCTGCGGGTGCGCTTGTTATTGCTCTCGCGAGGAGTGGTCGAGTCTGTCTGACCCTTGGTCTTGGTGGCTACGTGGACTGCCTGGGCATCGAGTATGCCGTAGATGATCTCGCGTGCCTCAGCATCCGGGCTGGTTTTTACCTTAAGGTCAGCAGCCACTTTATTGAGGTCTTCTCTGCTTAGCTTGGAGAGCTCAGTGATGGTGTACATATAAATGGATTGGAATTAATCTTTATGTCCCTATCGACTCATAAGGATGCGATGGTCGGGGGCTCTCACTGAAGTATGGAGGCACACCCCCTTGGCGACTCCCCGATCGGGGTATAGAAGCATCGATCCGCCGGTCACTCAGTAAATCACGTCAGGTGGTGAGCGACGTGGATGTGACGATAGGGTAAAGAGTGATAATGAATGGTGCGCAGAGGCGGATTCGAACCACCGAAGGTGAAAACCAGCTGATTTACAGTCAGCCCCAGTTGGCCACTTTGGTATCTGCGCGTGAGAGAGGGTAGGGCAGTGATGCGAGCTCTCGGATACCCATTCCCTTTTGGTGCAAAGTTAGATAAAAGC